>JAISLO010000194.1 GCA_031290815.1 Synergistaceae bacterium
AAAACTGAGGGCTAAGAACATGAGAAGCGCGCAGGCTATTCCCCTCATCAGCCCGGTGCCCGAGAGGGTCATGCAGAGCCTGATAAACATATAAGCGTTTATTAAAATATATGTCCCAAACACAAGAAAAAATAAATTAGGGAACGACATACAGGCTCGCCTCCGCATCTGACAGATATCGGGAAAGCTCCGACCAGCATGAATTCAGGCGGCCCCGCGAATAAATCGGCCCTCTCAGAACATGAAGCCCAACAATCGCCAGTTGGCCAGAAAGAACATGAACAAGGTCTCATTCGCCGCCATGATAAAAAGCAAAACCTTTTCAGCCCAATGATGATCAGGGTTGAAAATGTTTCCGAGAATCCGGAACCAAAACCACGCAAGCAGAATGCCTGCGGCAAGGGGCAGCACGAACAGCGCTTTCACCTCGTATGGGACGAAGATCCTGAACTCGTTCCATAAATAATGCGCCGATACGGCCAGCCCCAGCGCGAACGACACCTGAATGGCGCAGAAAATGCAACTGATCGCCCAGAGTTCCGTCGCCGCCCTGAAGTCGTTCTCCCAGGGCAGCGTGTTGTTGTTTATCGTGGTTCCCAGCATCAATCCCAAACCGGACAGACAAAACGTCGCCGCAAAACAGAACATCATTGCGATCTGCCACGGATGGCTTTCAAACGCATCAAGTTTATCATAAGTCTGATTGACATCGCGCATTATGATGGCCGAAATTTTCCCGCCGTCATCTCTTTGCAGGAACATGTACTCCGGCGCCCCCTTGCTGTCCTCATCCGAGAGGACCAGCAGATCGCCGCTCAGAGGCTTCCAGGTGCGTGCCGGTATCGACGTGTCGCGCGTGTGGGTCAGAATCGCGTTTTTCCCTGACAACTCGACCTTGATCTGGTCCCCAAGGATGTGCATCGCCTTCTCGGCGGAGTGCCTCGCTATTTGGTTTGTCCTGTAGTATCCTGATATGTCGCCGGGTATTCTAGCTCCGCTTGCCGCCGCGTCCCGTGAGAGCGCGGCGTCTTCGCGGCTGAAGAAACGTTCTATGAGGGCGTCCGCCAGTTCCTCGCTGAAGTCGAGGCCGGTCATGTTCGTCGAATAGAATACCCCAAAGTTTGCGTCTGGGATCAGCATGAGCCACCCGGAGTAACCTGGGATGCCGCAGGACTGCTGAAGCGTTCTGACTCCGCGTATCACCCGCTCGCGGTACGCGAGGCCGGTTCCTTCGATTAGGGGGTGGGGGGAGAAATGTCTTCGGAGCATGCTGTTGGAGAACATGGGTGAGAGAATGCGCGTCCTTCCAATGGCCCCTCCGTCTAGCTGAGCTATCATGAAACGGCCCATGTCGGCTGCGGTGGCGCTCATCCCGACCGCTGGCATGTCATATCTGTATTCGTATGGAAGCGGGCTGCCGTCCGTGTCGTATCCCGTCGCAAGGTTCTTCATCTGCTCCCCCGTGGGGCTGAATGTGCTGGATTCCATGCCGAGCGGTTTTAGAACGTGCTTGACGACGGCCGACGGAAAGTTCTGCCTCGAATAGCGCTCGATTATCGAGCCGAGAAGCGTGTAGCCCATGTTCGAATAGCTGTAATATCTGCCCGGCGGCGCGAATCTCTCCGGCATTTTCTTCTGGAGGCGGGCTCCGTATCCTCGCTCGTCAGCCGATGTAGGCGCGCATACCTCCAGCTCCTTGTAGTCGAACCCGGCCGTGTGGGTCAGAAGATGCCTCAGCGTGACGGGCTCTGCGAAGTTTCCCGGAAGCTTCCACCTCCTGAGGTATGAGTTCACGTCCTCATCCAGCCCGAGACGCCCCTTCTCGGCGAGCTGCATCAATGCCGTCGCGGTAACGAGTGTGGAGACGGCGCCGACGCGAAAGAGCGTCTTGTCAGGCTGGACTGGTGTTCCCGACTTCACGTCGGAGACGCCGTATCCCTTAATATAAACGACCTCGCCGTCCCTTACCGAGACGAACGACAGTCCTGGTGCGAGCATACCCCTGGGAACCCCGGCGAAAAAACCGTCTATGAACGAAGCGAACTCCGTCTGCGCCTGGGTTGCGCGGCGTGCTTGAGTCCTGGACTGCGCCGCCTGGGACTCGCCGTTCATGACGAGGACCAGTGCCAGGACGAACATCGGCAGAACCGTGAGTCTCAAAAAGTTCAGACAGCACATATCAGCCCCGCGCTATATCTCTCATGCTTCCGAGCCCGCCCCCGGTCTCCGGCGCGTCAAAACGGCCGCATAATTTGGTTGCCATCCACTCGTTTTCATGTATCAATCGGCCGCCTCCTCATCCTTTTGTACGGGTAGAATAACATCATGCGGCATATCGCGCCAGTGCCGCCGGCGGATATTCGCGCGCTTCCCGGCATCTATTAACGAAGAAATCATGCCGTTTGTCCCGAACCGAAAAATTTCATCATTGATTCTTATCGGCATAGGTGTGATAATCTGACTGCCGATGATAGTTTGACCCAGTGAGAGGCTGATTTATTATCAGGAGCTTAAAGGTATGAACCCGGATAGTGCCAGCATTCTGAAACGGCCGAACGTCATTTGACCTACGCTTCTAGAACAAAGTTCTCGGAAAAGGATGGGGAAATGTGAGCTATTATCAACCGGAAATTGAATGTGCGTCCAGGGAGAAAATCAGGGAGCTCCAATCTGAAAGGCTCGTAAGAACGGTCAAGCGCGTCTACGACGACGTCGCGTATTACAGGAAGATGATGGACGGACAAGGCGTGAAACCGAGCGACATTCGGTCCGTCGACGACCTGTACAAGCTGCCGTTTTTGACAAAAGACGACCTGCGCGACTGTTACCCTTACGGCCTTCTCGCCGTGCCGCTGTCGGATGTCGTCAGGATCCAGTCCACAAGCGGAACGACCGGCAAGAGAGTCGTCGCGTTTTATACCCAGAGGGACATCGACATGTGGGATGAATGCTGTGCCAGGGCGATCGTCGCGGCCGGAGGGGACAAGAACGACGTCGTTCACGTCTCGTACGGATACGGTCTTTTCACCGGCGGTCCAGGCCTGAACGGAGGCTCTCACAAGGTGGGCTCCATGACGCTTCCTATGTCCTCCGGCAACACCGACAGGCAGATTCAATTCATGTGCGATCTCGGATCGACGATACTCTGCTGCACTCCCTCCTACGCCGCATTCCTTGCGGAGACGATCATCAATCAGGGAGTTTTGGATCAGATCAAGTTAAAGGCAGGCATCTTCGGCGCGGAGGCGTGGAGCGAGGAGATGAGGCGCGATATCGAGGCCCGTATGCGCATCAAGGCTTACGATATTTACGGACTCACGGAGATAGCCGGGCCCGGCGTCTCCTTCGAGTGTTCCGAACAGACCGGAATGCACGTCAACGAGGACAGCTTCATAGCGGAGACCATCGATCCCGAAACCGGAGAGGTCCTGCCGGATGGGACAAAGGGCGAACTGGTGTTCACCTGCATCAACAAGGACGCGTTTCCGCTGCTGCGCTATCGCACGAGGGATATATGCGTTCTCAGCAGGAAGGAGTGCTCCTGCGGCAGGACATTGGTCAAGATGAGCAGGCTGATGGGCCGAAGCGACGATATGCTCATAATACGCGGGGTCAACGTATTCCCGTCCCAGATCGAGACTGTTTTGCTGAACTGCGGCCTCACTTCGAACTATCAGATAATCGTGGACAGGGTGAACTACACCGACACCTTCGAGGTTCAGGTGGAGGTGACGCCCGAGATGTTCTCAGACACGGTGAAGAAAATCTCGACCAGGGAGGATGAGCTCGTAACCTCCATGCGCGCTATGCTCGGAATCTCTCCGAAGGTGACGCTGGTCGCGCCGCGCAGCATAGCCAGGAGCGAGGGCAAGGCCGTCAGGGTAATCGACAGACGTAAAATATAATTGGAGGAAAGATAAATGGCCATAGATCAGATTTCCGTATTTGTGGAAAACAGCGTCGGGCGGCTCGCCGAGGTGACGGCAGTGTTGGGCGACGCGGGGATAGACATGCGGGCGATGTGTATCGCCGATACGACGGACTTCGGAATATTGCGCGTCATCGTGAGCAATCCGAATAGGGCGATAGAGATCCTGAAGGCGGCGGGCTGCGTCGTCTCGGTCACTCAGGTGCTGGCCGTCTCCATTCCCGACACGCCGGGAAGCCTCTCCAGGGTGATCGGAATCCTCTCCGACTCCGGAATCAGCGTGGAGTACGCCTATGCGTTCATCACCAGGAAGAAGGGCAACGCATACGTCATATTCCGAGTGGAGAACAACGAGCAAGCCGAGGAGATACTCGCTGGGAACGGCGTAAAGACGGCTGACACAAGCGAACTTTACGAGCTGTAAGACGGGCGGATGGGCTGTCTCGAGCCTAGGGTCCTCTCCGGGACAGGCCGGCCCGAAGCGTTTTTTCACCGAGAAACCGTCATGATTCGGAGGTGCGAGGCGTGATCGCCGGGGTGGGGACTGATATGTGCGGCATCTCTCGTATGAAGCGCGCTATCGAGTGCGAGCGTTTCGTCGTCAGGGTTTTCTCAGGCGAGGAGATAGAGTATGCCATGTCAAAAAAGACGCCGGAGCGTCACTTCGCCAGCGCTTTTGCCGCGAAGGAGGCCTTGGCCAAAGCGATCGGTCTGGGACTTGCCGGCATAGGTTTTTCCTCGTCGTGGGTCAGACGAACCGACAGCGGTCCTGTTATAATGATGACGGATGCGCTCAGGGAAAAATTCGAGGAACGGAGCGTGCGCAGGAGTTGGCTGTCGCTCGCTCACGAGGGGGATTATGCCATGGCTTTTGTAGTGCTCGAGTCCTGAAGATGAGACGCTTTTATCCCGTTTCCGCAATAAGGGATGCGGATCGCGCCGCCGCGGAGGATCTGGCGACACCTGGCCGGATACTCATGGAGAACGCCGGACGAGGCGCGGCGGACGCCATAGCGAGAAGGTATCCCGACGCGAGGAACTTTCTGATCATGTGCGGTCCCGGCAACAACGGCGGGGATGGGTTTGTCGCGGCCCGTCATCTCGCGGTTTACGGGCTGCGAGCGACCGTAATTTCAACCAGGAACATCGACGAATACCCTCCCGACGCCCGAGCGGCGGCCATAGCCGCGGTCAAACTGGGGATAGCCGTAGTCTCGTCGGCTGAGAGCTGCGACGACGATATAGCGGCCCTCATCGACGCCGCCGATGTCATAGTCGACGCCCTGCTCGGCTCCGGATTGAGCGGAGAGCCCAGGGGCGAAGTGCGGAGGCTGCTGTCGATGCTTGCGGAGAGGAGCGGGATCGTCTCTCTGGACATTCCGTCTGGAGTCAATCCGGACACTGGAGAGGTGACAAAGAACGCAGTCAGGGCGGACGCGACAATCACATTTTTGGCCGAAAAACGCGCTATGGCGGTGACGCCCGGCGCTTATCACTGCGGTGACGTCGAGGTGGCTCAAATAGGGGTCCCGGCGGACAGGGTTCTCGGCGACACGGACGTGATCGTAGGTTTCGACAGGTCGGACATTCCGTCGCTCGTCCCCTTCGTCCCGGATGACGCGCACAAGAGGACGAGGGGCGGCCTTCTCATAATAGGAGGATCGCTCAACTTCAGGGGCGCTCCGATCTTAGCCGCGAGAGCCGCGCTGAGGGCGGGATGCGGGCTGGTGTTTCTCGCCATCCCTGACATCCAGGTCGAGGAGGCAAACGCCCTGCTGCCGGAGGCGATATTCCTTCCCATGCCGTCGAAGGACGGGTGCATTCGCTTCAAGGGCTCCGACAAAATAATCGAACCGTGGTACGAGAGGTGCGACGCGGTAGTGCTCGGCCCAGGCCTCGGGTGGTCGGCTGAGTGCGAGCGGATGACCGCTTATGTCCACAAGGAGTGGGATATTCCGTTGCTCCTCGACGCCGACGCGCTGTATCATCTCGCCGGGTTGGAGAAATCGCTCTACCCTTCAGTTTACAGGAAGAATATGCTTATCACGCCGCACGTGGGGGAGGCGTCTCGCCTGCTCGGAAACAGCTCGAAAAACGTCTCGGAGAGGCGTCTCGATTCCTGCTCGGAACTCGTCGTCAGGTTTGGGGCGACCCTCCTGAAGGGCCCGCGCACATTGATCGCCTCGGAGGGCGAGAAAAGGGTGATCCTGGAGGGTGGTCCTTTTCTCGCGGTGCCCGGTTCAGGAGACGTCCTGTCGGGATTGATCGGCTCATTCATGGCAATGGGGCTGTCAGTCCTCGACGCGGCCACGCTCGGCGCGCTCGTTCACGCCGAGGCTGGCAGGGCGTGCGGCAGGCGCAATGGAATTTTGGCGAGTGAGATCGCCGACAACATCACCACGGAGGCGACGCGTTGATGTACGAAAGGCGAGATCTCAGGAAAAGGCGTCAGAGGGCGGAGAAGCCGGAGGTTCGTCCAAGGTATGGCGGCGGCTGGATGACCTTCATGAGTTTTTTCGCGATAGTGGCGTGCCTCGCTGTCGTAAAGGCAAGGAACCACGATCTCAGCATAGGCCCCATGGTCATCGCGGCCGCCAGTGTGGGTGTGGCGTGCCTCGTCATGTCCAGGATAGGCAAGAGGAATCAGCGTCGGTGAGTGAATCCCAGCCATACGGAAAATTTCCCTCGATATTCTGCTTCGGCGTCATGGACACGGCCGAAGTCGGCAGGGCGCTGGCGGACGGACTGTACGGCGGTCTGCTGGTTCTGCTGTCCGGTTTTCTTGGCTCTGGCAAGACCGAGCTCGTCAGGTCCATCGGAGAGGTTTTGGGGATCCGCGATATAAAGAGCCCGACGTTCGCGATCGAGTCTATACACGGCGTGACCGGGAAGAATTTTTCCCTCGTCCACGCCGACCTGTTCCGTCTTGACGATCCCTCAGCCGAGACAGAACAGCTTGACGCGTATCTCTCAGACGGTCACGCTGTGCTTGTGGAGTGGGGACAGATGTGGAAGAATCCGCCGGCCCGAGACAGATGGGACATAGAGATCGAGCTCGCTTCCGACGAGGAGGACGGCAGGCGCGTGATATCGATGGCCGGGTTGGGAGCGGACGCCCTTGGCAGGTTGTCAGGCGCATATTTGAGGATGCCGGACTCACTCATAGCGAGGAGGGGTCCGAGTTGTCCCTGACGCTTGCCATAGACTGCGCGATGAGGTGGCTGAATCTCGGCCTTGCGGATGGAGACCTGCCGCTTGGCGCCGAGGCGGTCAACGCAGACAGGGGGCAATCGGCCATGCTGGCGGGAGCGGTGGAGGGTTTTCTGTCGAGAAACGGCGTCTCCCTGCGAGACCTGAGGCTCATAGCCGTTACAAACGGGCCCGGCTACTACACCGGAATCCGAGTGGGCCTCTCCTACGCCACGGCTCTGGCCGAGAGCCTCGGCATACCGATAGCGCCGGTTTGCACCCTTTACGCCATGGCGTTTCCGTACCTCCGCGCCGGGTTCATCACGGTGCCTGTGCTCAAGGCCGGCAGGGATTCGATATACTGCGCGGCTTACAAAGGAAGCGAAACGATAGCGCCGCCGGCGTTTTGCGCCCCGGATGAGCTGACAGGCGCTGTCCTCGGAACCTTGGAGAACCCTTCGGATGTTTTGGTGACCGGATTCGACGCCCTTCAATTCGACGAGATAAAAAACTGCGGAGCCACGGTACTGCCGACGCCGCCTGCAATCGGATTGGATCTCGCAGTGTGCGCCGCGAGCGTTCGAGCGACGGATCCGGCGGCAGTCACGGCGATCTATCTTCGCTCGCCGGGATGACTGAGATAAATGGGTAGGAGGCCGCTCATTATTTGAACGGCCGTCCTCCCACACCACCGTACGTACGG
>JAISLO010000195.1 GCA_031290815.1 Synergistaceae bacterium
CTAGAACCTCGTAGTCGAGATCGACCCCGACAACGGCGTTTGCTCCCCTGTCGGCCGCTGCTTTGCTCATCTCGTCAATTGCTTTTTTGCGCGCCGCTATCAATTCATTCTCATAACTGCCGGATCTCCCGCCGAAGAAATTAGTAAAGCGCGCGGAGATATCCTTGACGAAATTGATGCCGCTTACCACCTCTCCGCCTACGATGCCCTTGTAATCCGTGATCTTGTAACCTTCAATTGTATGTGTAGTTGTGATTATCATTTTTATGGCCATTCCTTTCTGTGAAAGGCACAAAACGTCATGAGCCTTAAGCTGCCCTCATGTCGCGCATGGGGCCTTCAGTATTCGGCCGGCATCTCAGAAAGGTCCGACATGCGGAACACCGGGCCGTCCACGCAGACATACCGCCTTCCTATGTTGCACTTGCCGCATTTTCCGACGCCGCAGGTCATTCGCATCTCCAAAGTTGTGTAAATGCGGTCTGCCGGCAGCCCCATTTCCATCAGGGAACGCTGCGCCGCCTTTATCATTATCGGCGGGCCACAGAGTATCGCGTACAGCGCGTCGAGATCAAGCGCCAAATCCCGCACGAGATCGTGCGGAAAGCCCACCAGCCCCTTCCAGCCAGGCTCCTGCTTGTCTATAGTCAATCTAATGGTCACGTTTCCTTTGTTCCGCCACTCATCGTATTCGTAGGTAAAGCAGTGATCGCCGCCTGTGCGCGCCGCGAGCAGCATATCGACAGCCCCATACTTCGATCTGTTGGACGCGTCGAGGGCATACAGTATAAACGGACGCAGAGGAGCGAGGCCCAGCCCTCCCGCTATGAAAAGCAGATTGCTTCCCTCCATCTTTTCGAGCGGGAACGAGTTTCCGAACGGACCGCGCACCCACACGTGATCTCCCTCGCGTAAGCTGTGCATCATTCCAGTCACCTTGCCGGTCCGCTTGACAGTGAGTTGAAAGCGCTCCCTGCCGAGCGGGGACGAGGAAAAACCAAACGGACATTCGCCGACGCCGGGCAGGCTGAGTTCCAGGAATTGTCCGGGCAAAAAATTCATTTCGCCCCCATCCGCCAGCTTCAGGCAGTAGGTCTTGACGTCGAGTTCAGGCGAACAGGTCTCCTGAATGATTTTTTCTATGCGCGCCCGAACCGGCAGATATGGGTTGTCCTTCATCGCGACGCCTCCATGACGCTCTCCGCCACATCTTTTATGTTCATGCCAGCCGGGCAGTGGCGGACGCATCTTCCACAGCCCACGCAGGCTGTATAACCGGTGTTCTTCCTCACGTAAAGATATTTGTGCAGCACGCGCTGACGATAACGCTCGTGGCGCGCCGAGCGAGGGTTGTGCCCGGAGGCGTGCAGAGTGAAGCGGGGATACATGCAGCTGTCCCAGCAGCGGTAGCGCGATATGACGCCATCTCTGCCGGAGTCCTTGAACTCGAAGCAATGACATGTCGGACAGATGAAAGTGCAAATGCCGCAGCCTCGGCATGGGAAAGCCGCCTCCTCCCAGTCTATGACGCCGAACAGTCTTTGCTCGTCCGCGTTTTCGTCCAGGTACAGCGCGGGCGGCGGAGCCGTCGCCGCTCGTCCGACGCCGCATGAAACGCCGGCGGTCTGAGGAACAGCCGCGAGAGCTGCCCTCCCCCTGCCGCTCAGATGCTCCACATGATAGGATTCTCCGTCAGGTTCGAGCATTATGTCGCAGAAATCGCTGAAGCGCATGTCGATGCCCAGCTTGTCGCAGAAACAGCCTTCTTTCCTCTCGACGCATCCTAGACCTATTATAAAATTGTTCTCCATCCTGCGCCTGAAAAACGGGTCTGAATAACCACCGCTCAAAAAAATCTCCCTCAGAATGCGAAGGCCCTCCAGATCGCAGGGACGCACCCCGAAGATCAGAAAGGGCTCAGACGCGGGCTCCTCCTCGGCGGTCCCTCCGCCGAAAGCCATCAGTCTCTCCGCCTGGGGGAAATAAAACTCCTTGGGGGATTTGTAGCTGACGGAATCGTCCATGAGCAGCCCGTCCGGGGACGATATGCCGTAATCCACAGTCCGGCCTTCCTTGACTGGACCGGCGATCCTCATATCCCTGCCGAGAACGTCGAGCAGGCGCGTCAAATCGTCCCTCGATATCGAATCGCTCCTACTCACGCTCATCGCCTCCCCAGAAGCCGACGTTCCTGTCATCCATGCTGCAGCTCTGCATAACAGGGCTCGCTTCGATGTCGATTCCCGCGCGAAAACCATATTCTTTTTCTATGAATTCAGTCACTCCGCGAATGATGTAACGCACGTCGACTCCGGACGCGCACGCGTTTTCGCAAGCGCCGCACTCCACGCAACGCCCCGCGAGATGCATCGCGCGCCCCAGATGGTATGTCATCTTTGCTCCGAAGCCGGGCTCCGCCGGCTGCCAATTGGGCAGAACGCGGTCCGCAAAGCATGTCTGGCAGTAGCATCCATAACATGCTTGCCTGCACGAAAAACAAAGAATGCACTTTTTCATCTCGTCTTTAAAGCGCTTGGCGCTGTACTCTCCGCGAGTATCTTCCAATTCCCGGCGCGAAGATATCTCATTGGCGATGATATCGTCGGCCACTGGAGCTCTTCGCTCCCCGCACTCTGCGCAGGCTCTCAGCGGATTGCCGTCGGCGCCGGTCATGCCAGCGCAGTCCATTCCTATGATACGCACGGACTCCCTGGGAATTTGCCGTTCCACTATCAGATTGACGACGGCTCTCGCGTCGCATGGTTTTGCCACTATGGCTGTTTTGCCGCGTAATGGGAGATATGGCGCGAGATTCGGGACGCAGCGGCTGTTCCATGCGAGTTTACCTGCGTCCTTCTCCCTCTTCGCCGCGATGGGGGGGCATACGCAGCACGAATCTGACCGCTCTCCGAACCCTATCACGGATTCGACCGCTCCGTCCCGCAGGAGCGCTGCGCACAGATCGCGAAGTTCTTTTTGCTGAGTCTCAAAGCTCATAGCGTGAACCTCCGTCCGCCAGAGCGTTTGGCCCCAGCGCCCTGACTTTATCCGTCACGTCGCGCACGACCTCCGCGAAGCGGGTCCCTTCGCTGGCGCTCACCCACGTGAAGTGCACCCTGTCCGGTTCCATGCCGGAGATCTCGAGCAGTTTCTTGAGAACGGCAAATCTGCGCCTGGCGTACATGTTGCCCGCGAGATAATGACAATCGCCCGGATGGCACCCGCTCACCATGACTCCGTCCGCTCCGTCCGCGAGCGCCTTGATGATATATATCGGGTTGACGCGTCCCGAGCACGGCACCCTGATGACGCGGACGCTCGGCGGGTACTGCTGCCGGCTTGTGCCGGCCAGGTCAGCCCCGGCATAACTGCACCAGTTGCACAAAAACGCTATAATGACAGGAGCGCGTTTCCAAACAACTCTATCCTCCATCAGTCAATCCTCACTATCTTGCTAAGGGCGGAGCCCACGATCTTAGTTTTACCATATCGGCGCGCCGCGCAGCAGATACTCGATCTCGCTTATCACCTGAGCGTCGCTGAAGCCGTTCACGTCTATCGCTCCGCAGCGGCAGGCGGAACTGCACGTTCCGCAGCCCTTGCAGAGTATGTCGTTGACAACGGCTTTTTTCACGCTGCTTCGGCGAATGAGCACATCCTCGACGCTCACGGCGTTGTATGCGCACACTTGTTCACACGCTCCGCATGCGCTGCAGAGATTCCAATCCACGCGCGCTATCGCACCCTCCGCCTCGATCTGTTCGCGGCTCAATATCGTCGCGGCGCGCGCGGCCGCGGCGCGGCCTTGTATGAGGCTCTCCCTGAGCCCTCCGGGGCTGTGGGCGAGGCCGGCCAGGTACACGCCCTCGGTCGCGAAATCCACAGGGCGCAGTTTCGCGTGAGCCTCCATGAAAAAACCATCCTGATTCAGCGGGATTTTCAACATCCGCGCGATCCGTCGGTTCTCGGATACATCGGGCTGAATCGCGGCGGCGAGGGAAAGAATGCTGGCCTCGAAGGTCAGCTCGACCCCCATCGCGGCGTCACGCGCCGTGACAACAACCAGATCGTCCGTCTCCGTCACTGTTGGGTATTCATCGTCGTTGAAACGCACAAACCGCACTCCCAGGGCTCGGGCGGAGGAATAAAGCTCCTCGTTGGTCCCATAGCTTCGTATTTCACGATAAAGTATCGTCACGTCGGTCCCGGGCGCGATACGTTTGACCAGCGCCGCGTTTCGCAGCGCCTGATTGCAGCAGACGCGCGAGCAGTAAGGACGAAGCTCGTCCCTGGAACCAACGCATTGTATCATCACGACGCTCCGAATTCCATCGAGCGCGGCAGCAGGGTCTTTTAAGCGTCTCTCGAAATCCAGGTGCGTCGTTATTTTGGAACGCCCTCCTATGGCAAACCCGTTCGGCGAAGCCTCGCGCGCCCCGGCTGCCACTATGACGACTCCGTGCTCAAATTCAGCGGGGCCGTCAGGGGTCGCCAGAATCGTCCTGAAGTTGCCTACATAACCCTCGATGGCGTCAACGACCGAGGATGTATGCGTTTTTATTCTGCCGTTGTCTTGCACCGCGCGGATCATGCCGCCGACATATGGCCGAATGGGCCTGCCGTATCGGTCCGACGCCAGATCGAGCGCGCTGCCGCCGAGACGGGCGCTCCGCTCGACCAACCGCACGCGGTAGCCCATGCCGCCCAGCTCCAGAGCGGCCGCCATCCCGGCTATGCCTCCGCCGATGACCAGCGCGGAGCGCTCGACGGGAATTTTCTTTCGGGAAAGGGACCTCGCGTGCGTGACTCTGGCGACGGCCATGCTCACGAGTTCCTTCGCCTTTTCCGTGGCGGCTTCGCGCTCCTCCATGTGCACCCAACTGCACTGGTCCCTGATATTTGCCATCGCGAAAAGATAGGGGTTGAGCCCAGCTTTTTTGACGACATTTTGAAACAGAGGCTCGTGAGTGCGAGGCGTGCATGACGCCACCACGACGCGGTTCAAGCCGAACTCGCGGATCCGCTCCCCTATGATTTTTTGGGCGTCGACGGAGCAGGTGTACATCGACTCGTCCGCGAAGGAGACAAACGGGAGCGCGCGCGCGTGCCCTACAACGTCCTTCACCGTCAGATATCCGCCTATGTTCGCCCCGCAGTGACAGACGAACACGCCTATGCGGATCGGTTCCTTGCTGACGTCGCGCTCTTGTACCTCCGGTTCTTGCGTGAAAAAAGCGCCGTAATCGCCGTAGAGGTCGACGTCCGCCATATTAGCGAACTTCGCGGCTTCGCCTGCGGAGGCGCTCGCCTCGATCACTGTATGAGGTATGTCCTTGGGTCCGACGGCGGCGCCGCACGCGAACACGCCCATCCTGGACGTGGAGGGCGCGGTGAACTCGTCGGTCCACACGAAACCGTGCATGTCGGTCTTCACCCCCAGCCCGGCGAACAGATCTCTGTTCTCGGGTCCTGGTTTCACGCCGACCGACAGCACTACCATGTCGTATCGTCCGGCGGCCATGCCTCCGCTCTCCTCGCAATAACTGAGCAGCAGTTCTCCTGTAGTTTCGTCTCTTTTTACGCCGCCGGCCCTGCCACGGATGAAATTGACCCCATATTTATCCCTGGCTGAATTTACGTATCTGTCAAAATCTTTGCCGTATGCTCTCATGTCCATGTAATATATATCTATGTTTCGCGCTCCTGGAAGGTGTTCCTTGGTTATCTGAGCTTCCTTCACCGCTGACATGCAGCATACAGCCGAACAGTACGGAGATTCGCACTGCACGTCCCTCGACCCGGCGCACTGTATGAAGGCGACTCGCGCAGGAACCTTTCCGTCAGACGGCCTCCGCACATGCCCGTCAAACGGGCCGGACGCTGACAGGATGCGTTCGTACTCGATGTTAGTGACGACATCGCAAAAGCGTCCAAGTCCGAACTCCGGGGGAATCGCCGAGTTCATCTCCGCGCCGGTCGCGAGTATCACCGAGCTGACGTCTATCTCGACGGTATCCTCCAACTGGTTGTGACGGATGGCGCCGGCTTGGCACGCGTCCTCGCACATCCGGCACTCGCAGCACACGGAGCAGCCGAGGCAGCGCAGGGCCTCCGCTTGGGCCGTCGTCTCGTCGTAACCAGTCTCGACCTCGTTGAAAGTCGTTCTTCGAAGGTCGATGCTTATCGCAGGCATTTCGGCGCGAGCCCGCGCTGGTGTCCTGCGCGTTTCAACAAGCTCGATCGGAGTCTGAGGCAATGTGAACGGGTCGATAGCCTCGTTCTTATTCTCAAGATAGTTGGAAATGGCGATGGCTGCGCGGTTGCCGTCCGCTATGGCCTCTATGACGCTCGCCGGTCCTCTCGTCGCGTCCCCTCCGGCGAATACGCCCTCGATGCCGGTGTTCATCGCCTCGTCGATTTCTATATTGCCAGCCCGGCTGAACTTGCTCAGCCCGCCAGCCGCCGCGGACTCGCCGTCCACCCGTTGGCCGACAGCCACGATTACGCAATCGGCCTCGATGACATAGTCAGAACCTTCGATCTGCACGGGAATTCTCCGTCCGGAGCTGTCGACGCCGCCCAACGCGTTGCGCTCGCACAAAAGACCCGTGACTCTGCCGCCGGAGTCCGTCTTGACCTCTTTTGGCGAGGACAGTTCCTGGATCTTGACGCCCTCCTCCTCGGCGTGGCGGAGCTCCAATTCGCTCGCTGGCATCTCAGCTCTGGTGCGGCGGTACACGACAGTGACGTCGCACCCCAGGCGCAGGCTCGACCGGGCCGCGTCCATGGCGACGTTTCCGCCCCCCACGACTGCTACCTTTTTGCCGATCGCCGGTCTTTTCCCCAGATTTATCCCGCGCAGAAAGTCCACGCCAGGGATGACTCCGGCGCTTTCCTCGCCTGGGATGCCCATCTTCATGTCCCTGTAAGCGCCGACGGCGATGAATATTGCCCTATATCCCTCTTTTTTCAGGGTTTCGATGGTGAAATCCCGCCCGAGTTTCCTCCCGAAGCGGATTTCGACGCCCATTTTCTCTATAATCGCCGCCTCGCCGGCCAGAATGCCCTTGTCGAGCCTGTAATCGGGTATGCCCAGCCTGAGCATTCCGCCCGCTGCTTCCTCGGCCTCGAATATCACAGGCTTATAGCCCCGCAGCGCGAGCTGATAGGCGCAGTTGAGGCCGGCCGGGCCGGCGCCGGCTATGGCTATCATATCGTCCTTCGCGGTCACGCTTTCACTGACTGCGACGGACGGCGCGATACCCCGCTCGAGTTCCCGGTCGGCTATAAAACGCTTGAGCGACGCGATTGAAACCGGCTGCTCGACATACTGCCTGACGCAGTTATCCTCGCACGGGTGCGCGCATACGCGCCCCAGCACTCCGGCAAACGGCGTAGTCCGCCTCACAACATCGAGCGCTTCATCGTAACGTCCCGCGCCGACCAGCGTCACATATCCGTGAGCGTCCAGCTTCGCGGGGCAGTTGAACTTGCAGGGGGATGTCCCTCTTTTGTCTATGGCGACTTTGTTTGGCACAGCCTGCGCGAAGGGTTTATATATGGCGGATCGGTCCCTCATGCCCAGGTCGAATTCATTCTTTACCTTTACGGGACACGCTTGAACGCAGTCGTCGCAGCCCTTGCACGCATCCTCGTCCACATAGCGCGGACGCCGCCTCACCACGGCGCGCAGATTCGGCGCGTCGCCCTTAAGTTCCACCACGTCGCTCAATGTCATCGTCTTCACGAGAGGATGATTGAAACAGCTCGTGATCTTTGGCGCGAGTATGCACGCCGAACAGTCGTTCGTCGGAAAGGTTTTGTCCAGTTGGGCCATCCTGCCCCCGATGCTGGGGCCTCTTTCGATGAGGAACACGGGCACGCCCATATCGGCCAGATCCGTAGAGGCCTGTATGCCGGCTATTCCTCCGCCTATCACCATCACGGGTTTTTTCATCTCATGCCTCGAATCATATCTGTCATCCCGCCGCGGAAGCGATCAAGGCGTTTACTCGCTCCAGGAGCTCTCTGCGCGACTCCTCGCCGGCCCGATCGACGTCCTCGGCGAGTTTCGCGTCCCGGTACCCCTGCTCGACGCTCATACCTCTGAGCGCGCGGACGATATCGGCAAAGCGGACATCCTGCGGGCAGTGAGCTACGCAGGAGTGACATTGATAACATCTCCATATTTCGCCGCCTCCGAGCACGTCGTCCTTCATCCCGGCCAGGATACGGCGCATGACGAGGCGAGGGTTGTAATTGTCCGCTATCTCGCTGATCGGGCAGCACGCGGTGCACGAGCCGCACAAAAAACAGTTGAGTACGTTTTCGCCGCCCGGTCTTGACGCGACTTCGTCTTTAAAATTTGAAACCAGTTTTTTCACCCCGTTCGCCTCTGCCATGATCGTTCCTCCCGTCACGTCTGCCTGTCAAAAGAGGGGCGGGGCAGAAAGCCAGCCCTCTCCGCTATTGCTGGGATGACGCTCTCCCATCCGATAGCCATGACGTGAACTCCGGCGACGCCCTCTATGCCGCGCAGCTCTCCGATCAATTCGAGCGCGATAGATACGCCCTCGTCCTCTTTGTTTTCGGCGTCCCTCATCCGCTGGATAAGACGCTCGGGGATATCCATGCCTGGCACGAGCGCCGTCATTTCTATCGACTTGGCCGAGCGGTTCACCACGATGCCCGCCAGAAAGAAGGCTTTTTCGTGCAGGCCGCGCATGCGCGCCTTCTCCATCCACGCCTTGAACTTATCGATATCGTATATCCCTTGCGTCTGCACAAACCGCGCTCCCGCGCGAATCTTTTTCTCCAGCCTTATCAACTGCAGCTCCTCTGGGTCCGCAAAGGGGTTGGCTGACGCGCCCAGAAAAAAGCTCACCGGTTCTTTCATCTTCTGGCCGCCCATGAAGACGCCCTTCTCAATCATGTCGTTCAAACCCTTGACGAGCTGTATGCTGTCTATGTCATACACGTTTTTACTGCCTGGGTGGTTGCCGAAGCTCTGATGATCGCCGCTGAGCGCCAGGACGTTGCGCAGTCCAAGCGCGTATGCCCCAAGCAGGTCGCTCTGTATGGCGATTCGGTTGCGGTCCCGGCACGTCATCTGTACGACGGCCTCCACGCCTTCGCTCTGAGCGATATAGCCGGCCGCTATGCTGCTCATGCGCACGATGGCTGTCTGATTGTCAGTTATGTTCGCCGCGTCCACGAAGCCGCGAAGTTTCCGCGCTTTGCCACGCACATGGTCGGCGCTGCCGTTCATTGGAGGCCCGATCTCCGCCGAAAACGAGAAAAAACCGGCCTCCAGAACCCTTTGTAAATTTGTGCTCTCGCCGGCGCTACTCATCGCCGGCGCCTCTATCCGCTGTCACGTCGTCCCTCTTATGGCTTCGTGGCCCGCCGTCTCGGCTAGCGCTCCAGTCCCGCGCCTCGTTTATCTCATACAGCCGATGGAGCTGTCCGATTCTCTTTAGCCTGTCATATATCATCTGCCACGCGCAATCTATATCTGGATCGATCTCGCAGCGCCCTTTGCTGCTTCCGCCGCACGGCCCGTTGAAATGGCTCTTGCCGCAGCGGGCAACGGGACAGACTCCGCCTGTCTTTTCCAGGATACAGTTGCCGCAGCCTTGACACATCTCAGTCCAGTAGCCCAGATCCCGATTCACGCCCAAAAACGTCGTGTTGAGAGCGGGGATCACGGCCTTGTCTGGGTATCTTTCCGCCATGAATTGGACGCCGGCCCCGCACCCCAGACTCAGGACGCAGGATGCTCCAGCGACTCCATCCTCCCCGAACTCGGGAGAGTCGAAAAATTCCATGTCGCACTGGCGGACCGGGTTTGCGGTCCGCACGTTCACGTTACGCCCCTCCTCCATTGCCGCCAGCTTTATGATGGACGCCATCCCAGCCGCCTCTTTTTCGCCTCCCGCCATGCATACCGTGACGCAGGAACCGCAGCTCACCACCGCGATGTCGTCATAATCCCTGACGCTGCGAAGTATCTCGTCTATCGCTTTTTGTTCCGCTACTATCATTCTTTCATCTCCATTGGCGTGACCTAGGGCTCTTGTATCGAATCCGCAAAATCGGCCAGCGCGTCGGCAAACATTCCGGGCATCGCGTGACTTACCTCGACGCAGGCCACACGCGAGCCTGATAGTTCGGCTCGCTCCAGCAGGGCTGAGAGCCTCCCCGCCTGAAGGCAGGCGCGTCTGCCGCCGTCTAGGTGTCTGCACGAGCCCTCTATGCACACGGCCGCCATGACGCGGCTGTACGAACACAGCGTCTCGCCCATCTCCTCCATGGATATTCCGCCTCCGCACGGCACGACGCGAACATCTATGCCGGAGGCCCTCTCGCCGAGCATGGTCAGGGCTTCGTCTATGGCGGCAGCCGCGCTGTTCTCGCAGCAGAAAACCAGTGTCCCCCGTCCATTGGCCGGAGATCCCGAATCTGGCCTCTCTCCGCTTTTTTTCTCTTTTTTGCCGCCCAATGTTATCGCGCCGCCTGGGCAGAGGCTTTCGCATATTCCGCAGCCCTCGCAGGCTTCTGCCAGATTGCGCATGATCCGCTCGTCTGAGTCCGGCCGCATGGCCGCGTGAGGGCATGACCTGAAACAAGTGCAGCACAATACGCACTTGTCGCCGTCGACGACCGCGACGTCTCTGCCGTTCTCGCTCCGGCGCGCCCGTACCTGTCCGGCTATGTACATGAGCGCTGATTTCAGGTCGTCGGCCGCGACGTCCCGGCTTATGTGATACACTCCCCTGCGGCTCGTCCTAACCGGAGCCAGAAAGTGGCGGTCCTCCAGCAGATATCCATTCGAGTCCGGCCGCAGATTCAATTTTTTCGCCGCGAGCCGGAATGAGTCGCCAACGTCGCGCGTCCCGTCCGCGAAGATTTCCGTCGCAGAAATATCGAATGTCATCGCCCCATCGCACGCTTTAATGACGAACCTGCCGTCCCGAAAGACTATATCCAGCGATTCGTACTTGATAAACTCGACTCCCTCGTTCCGGGCCTCTTTATACAGATTCTCCGCCCCATATCCCGAGGTGCGCACAAAGCGCGAGAGGCAGTATACCCTGCGCTTGGAGCGCGCTAGCCGAATGGAGTCCTCGAGCGCGCGTAAAGTCGCCGACATCTGGGATTCGCAGAAATAATCCATCAAAAACACGACGGAGACATCGCGCTCGCGTCTTGTCGTCAAATTTGTCTTGTCCGTCTCATACAGGCTCAGGACGCGCCCGCCTCCGACTGGCAAAGGCAGCCTTGCGGGGAGTTCCGTGAGGATCACAAAATCCACGCGCGTCTTTTCGCCCGCCAATTCAAGGGAAAAATCTCCGGCCTCGCCCTCGAAATAGCGCAAATTATCAACATCCTCGGCCAGTAGAACCTCGAAGCCGTTATCGGCCAGGAAGGCGCTTACTTTTTTGTTTATCTCGTTCTTTCCGGCGATCAGAGCTTTCACGCAGTCAAACCCCTTGGCTCAGCCCATCTCGTCAATATGGCGTCAGCCGCCGTCTCCGCGTCGGCGCAAGTTTCTTCTATGGTGAGCGGACGCCGTGCGCATCCGGCGGCGTATACGCCGTTTTCACAACCTTCCGTTTTATGTAAAAAGCCAAATTCGTCCTGCTCCAATCCATACGCTGCGCTCATCCATGAGTTGTCCCATGATGGACGAATACCTTCGCTCAAAATCACCATGTCAAAATTTTCCCTGGTCATGCCTTTCGCCAAGTCGTCGTATTCGACCGCGACGGGACGCTCGCCAGTGATTCGCACAGGCCTGCATTTCACGAAGCGGACCCCTATTTTGGTCAGTTCTTCGAAAATGTCGGAATTCGCGGCGGACTGAAGCTCCATATAAAAAAAAGTAATCTCGCATGCGGGGTAGTGTTGTTTGATCACGCGCGCCGCCCTGGTGGAATATGCGCAGCATACCCGTGAACAATAAAATGACCTTTCTTTCGCGTCACGCGAACCAAAACATTGGATAAAGGCAACGCTGCCGGGACGCTCTGGGAATATGCCTTTTTTGCTTCGGCCGCGAATGAGGGCTTCCATCTCCGACCCTAACAAAACGCCTTTAGTCTTTTCTATGTGAAGGTGAGCGCTTTTTCCGGCGTTCGATGCATCGAACCCGGCGCTCACAATGACCGAGGAGATATCGCCGATGCGGCGCAGTCCGCCCGAAGTTCTGACGACGGCTGTATATTCTCCAGCCTCCCCCAGCAGGTCGACTACCTCCGCCGACGTGATTACCTCCACCAATCGGTTTTTCCGAATGTTGTTCCACAGCCCGCAGGCGAGGCAGAGCCCGCAGTTGTTGCATTTGTCGGTGGCCTTGCAGCCGTATCCGCGAACCTTCCCTCCAATATCGGGAGTTTTCTCGACCATCACGACGCGCGTACCCGCTTCGCTCAGCCGCGCGGCCGCGACGCAACCGGCAAGCCCGGCGCCTATTACCAGCACGCTGCTCATTGAAGGTCCTCCTCAGCGCGCGGTCTTGGTTTTTTGAAGGATCCAGTCATAGATTCAGACACAAAATCATTCCCCTGCTCATGGTATAACCAGCTTATATCATTCCCCACGCTCGGAATGGATCAGGCCGGCCAATTGGATCGTATTGCTCATTAGCATAGCTATGGTCATCGGTCCGACTCCGCCGGGCACAGGAGTTATCCAGGAGGCCTTGCGGGACGCCGTCTCGAACTCCACGTCCCCGGCCAATTTGCCGTTCACCCTGTTGATGCCCACGTCTATTACTATAGCGCGGGATTTTATCATGCCGCCAGTCACAAAATTCGGCTTTCCTATCGCGGCGACAAGTATATCCGCGCGCCTGGAAACCTCTGGAAGGTTCTTTGTCCGGCTGTGGCATATCGTCACGGAGCAATGTCTCGACAGAAGCATTGCGGATATGGGCTTGCCGACGATATTGCTCCGTCCTATTACGACTGCCTCCATTCCGCTCATGTCAACTCCTGTCGAATCGAGCAGAGCCATGATCCCCTTTGGCGTGCAGGGCTCCACCGTTTCATCGCCCATCCAGAGTTTGCCCACGTTCGCGGGGTGAAACCCATCCGCGTCCTTTTCTGGAAGAACAGCGGCTATGACTTTCTCAGCGTCTATTGATCCAGGCAACGGGAGCTGAACTAGAATACCGTCGATCTCCGCGGACTTGTTCAGTTTGTCTATGAGCCTCAGCAGCTCGTCCTGCGTTGCAGATTCGGGCAGTTTGTGCACATATGAGCGTATGCCGATCTCCCGGCTCGCTCGCTCCTTCTGCCGGACATAAACCGCCGACGCCGGGTCGTCCCCCACATGGACAACGGCCAGCCCCGGAATCTCACCGGCCGGCAGGTTGGAAACAAGGTTTTTCAGCCTCTCCGTTACGCCAGCGGCGATCTTTTTGCCGTCTATTATCAGGGCCGACACTATGCCCCGCCATCCTCCACGTTGAACATAATCCTAGTCCACAGATGTATCGATCTGGCCCCTCCGCTTATTATAGCGACCTCATCCTTTCTGGTCCATTCTATTTCGGGCGCGGTTCCCCCTGCCTCTGCAGCCATGGATTTGAGCCATGGTATCATAAAATTGACGCTGTCGGACGCCGCTTTTTCGAGATCGTCGAAGTCTTTTATTCCATTTGGAAGATGCACGCGAAATCCTCCAGTCTTCACGAGGGGAGTTATGAGAAGCACATGCCGCATGAAAAAAGTTCCGACAGCCGCCCCAACCGCGCCGCCAACAGGCGCGTCCTCCGGCAAGGCCGCTTTCTCGCTCAGCATGGACGCGGCGCGCTCCATAAAAGCCCAAGCCGGAGCGCCAACTCCAATCATATTTCCGTTTAAATGCAGGGTTATCCCCGGACCGGTTTCGAGCTCTCTGGATCGAAGGCCAATTTTAAGATGGCTGTCGTACTCGCTGTTTTTGGAGATGAGCCCATCGTCACACAACGCCTTTCGAAAGACCTCCCACGCAATATTTCGGGACACGGCCTCGCATACATCGAGGCAAAACGCTTCCGCCTCGGCCGCGTTGGCGTGGCTTGACGCGAGAATTCCGGCGCCTATTGATGAAGCTTGATTATCCCATTTATCAAGCCTGCGCAAAACAGTCAGCGCGTCGGTCGGGGTGAACGCGGCTATTACGGCAGCCCCTCTTTCGTCCATCTTATCGATGATCTGTCCAATCGAATGGACAACGCCTATTTTTTCTCCATGGGCCAGATATTCAAGAGTGGCGGGGCCCTTTGCCAGTTTTTTCATGATCCTTTCCTCCGCTGGCATGCCGGAACACTTACCCTTGCCTGGGAAGACTATCACCGGCTCTCTGCCCGACGGCGACGTTTCGATCTCCCGGAGCATATTTACGACAGAGGGTTCTTCACTGGCGGCAACCGCAAGAGGGATGACCCGTCTGGGTCCTATTTTCAGGCTTCCATCCTTCGTCCTCACGATTCGGCTGTCTCCTCCGAGTCCAAAGGTCCTGATATCTATGGTCTTGACCAGGATCTCGTGACCTCCGATGCTGGCTCCCTCGTTTTTCAACACTGGATTGCCATGCTTGTCCAAGCATATGATATCCGTTGTGGTCCCGCCTATGTCGACGATCCAGGAGGGGCGTTCCGATTTTTTCACGCCCGCGAGGAATCGCGCGCCCATGGCGCTCGCAGCCGGTCCGGAAACCACGGTTTCGACCGGATGGCTTTCGGCCCATTCGGCGCTTACCAGCGAACCGTCTCCTTTCACCACGGACAAGGACGCGTTTATCCCAAGGCCGTGCATCACATTTTTCACGGCCTCCAGCAGCTTTATGATTATAGGTATCAATCCGGCGTTGATCGCGGCCGTAGCGGCTCGTTTAAACGCGTCGAGCTCGGACGCGAGTTCATGCCCGCACGTGATGGAAATATTCGGGTGCCGCAGCTTCAGCAACTCTTTGGCGCGTATTTCGTGGGTCGGATTGCGGACAGAAAAATAACCGGAGATCGCTATCCCTTCCACGTTCTTCTCAAGAAGAGCGTCAGAGCTTTCGATGACCTTAGCCTCGTCGAGAGGCTCCTTCTCATTGCCCTTTTCGTCGTGCCCGCCAGGCACGGATTCTACTTCGGCGGGGCCGAACAAATTTCTGTCGACGGCCTTCTTTATATCCTCTTCATCATACCCTATCAGAATCAAGCCCGACGGAACGGTCTTATTTTCCACAGTGGCGTTAGTCGCCAAAGTCGACGCGAGATGCACATCGCCAATCCGCCAAGCGTCGACTTCTCTCAAAATCAGGTCTATGCCCTCTCCGATAGTCGCGGCAAGATCGTCATGCCTCGTCGGAACCTTAACGCGCGCCTCCACAATTTTTCCGTTCGCGAGAAAGGCGAGGTCGGTGAACGTCCCTCCGGCGTCTATTCCGAGAATGCCTCTCGTGCCGTCCAATCCTTTATCCTCCCGCTAATATCGCTATCTATACCCTCTGTTCAAGAAGTTTGTCAACCTCGACAACGGCGCTCGACGCGTCCTCCGCATAGCCGTCCGCGCCGATTTTTTCGGCCCATTCCCGCGAAACCGGCGCTCCTCCGACCATGATTTTAAAGGAATCTCTCAATCCAGCTTCCTTCGCCGCCTCTATGAACTCCCTTTGCGCCTGCATAGTAGTCGACAAAAGGGATGACAGGCCTACGACGTCGGGCTTTTCTTCTTTTATCATGTCGATGATCTTCTGGCTCGGCACGTCGACTCCGGCATCCAAAACCTCGTATCCGCTCGCGCTAAAGATCATGCAGACCAGACTCTTGCCTATATCGTGTACGTCTCCTTCGACGGTGGCGAAAATACACCTGCCTCTTTTTTCGATCTGGTCGCCTACGCCGAATCTGTCGGAGAGGTCTTTCATAACGCCCATCGCTATATCCGCGGCGAGCAGAAGTTCCGGGAGGAAAACCTCTCCTTCCGAGAAAAGCTCGCCTATCTGCTGCAACCCTACCGTTATTCCACCGTTAAGTATGTCCATTGGGCGAACATTATCGGCGAGGGCTTTTGCCACGAGATTTAGAACCTCGTCCTTATCAAGCTCTATCAGTGCGTTTATCATTCCGTTGAACAATTCCTGGCTGTTCATAAGCACGCCCCCCTCACATTACCGCGCGATTATCGCGTCCAGCTTTTTGCTCATCTCTTCGTCAATATCCTCCGGTTTCTTATAATCCTTCATGAGCTTAGGATATATATTCTTTATTCTCTTTCTCATTGAATGGGCCAGAGGGTCCTTGTCGAGAG
>JAISLO010000196.1 GCA_031290815.1 Synergistaceae bacterium
GCAAAACCTCTTGGCTCCTGGAATCGACGGCGCAAAGAGGCTTGTGGTGTTCCGCAACGGATCATTCATCAGGGACGGAGTCTGGGTGGAACAGGGGAGCAAGACTGCGTTCGACATGAGGACTCACAGTGAGATCGAATACTCCGAAGAGATGGCAGAATACGCGCGCGAGGCGGCCAAGCAGCTCACTTTCAGCGATATGCTGCTGGAGGGCGGAATGGCCGGACTGCTGAAAAATTTCTTCCTGAGGGCGGAAAACAAGTGAGCCGCTCCGAGGAAATCTACTACCTCGCTGTATGGTGGGGGTGGCTGGCCTTTCAAACGTGCCTCCGCACCGTGTTTTTTCTGCTCCTGGCGGACGCCGCCTACCAGTTCGTCATAAGCCTGAGGGGAATATTTCAGCCGAAGGCCCCGCCTCCCGCGGAGAGATACAGGCGGTTCGCCATCCTGATTCCTGCCCACAACGAAGCGGCCGTGCTTGCCCCTCTCCTCGAGAGCCTGAGGGAGCAGACGTATCCGGAGGACTGTTTCCGGGTTTTTGTCTCGTGCGACAACTGCGACGACGACACGGCGGAGCTAGCTGCGTCAGGCGGAGCCGTGGCTCTGGTCAGGACCGACACGAACAAGCGCGGCAAGACGTGGAACGTCAGGTGGGCGCTGTCCAGGATACCAATGGAGGAGTTCGACGCGATGGCGATGTTCGACGCCGACAACCTGGCCGAGCCCGACTTCTTAAACAGCATGAACGATTATATGGAGGCCAA
The DNA here is from genome assembly GCA_031290815.1 of Synergistaceae bacterium. GTDB lineage: Bacteria > Synergistota > Synergistia > Synergistales > Synergistaceae > JAIRWR01. The sequence continues at coordinate 765 of JAISLO010000196.1, forward strand.
TCCCGACGCGGAGGCCATCCAGGGCGTATTGGACGTCAAGAACCCAGACGATAACTGGCTCACGAAGTCGTATGCGGTGGCGTACTGGTTTACGAACCGATTCTGGCAGATGGCGCGGGCGCTGTGGGGACTGTCCTGCACGCTTGGGGGAACAGGGCTCGTGATCCGTTCCTCGACGCTTCGGAGGCTCGGCTGGGATCTGGAGAGCCTGACGGAGGACCTGGAGATGTCCACGCGCCTGATCTTGTCTGGCAGCAGGGTCCATTGGAACAACCACGCGAGGATCTATGACGAAAAGCCTCAGAGCCTGTCCATGTCCACGAAACAGAGGACGCGGTGGATGCAGGGACATTATTGGGTTTGCGCGCGCTATGGCGCAAAGGCGTTCGCAATGTTCATCCGGACGAGGCAGATACAGTACCTCGACCTGCTGCTCTACCTTCTTGCCCCGACGAAGTGCTGCCTGGCCATCATTGCCATGGTGAGCGGCATGGCGTTCACCCTGATAAACAACTCGATGCTCTTCCCGACGCTGATAAAAAAAGTTCCGCACACGCCGGGCGAGTGGGCGTTGTTCCTGGGGATGCCGTTCGTGACGATGATATTCTTCTGCTGCTTCTGCGCGATCGTCGGGCCATCGCTGCGATTCGGGAAGCTGACGTTCCGCTATCTGAAGAACACCTTCGCCTATCTGTGGTTTGGGCTGACGTGGATACCCATCCTCTTCCGCGCGCCGTTCATGGCCGGCAAACAGGGCGAATGGGCAAAGACAGAGCACACGAGAAACATCTCCCTGGAGCAGGTGCCGAGAAGGGAATAATGACGCCAGGGGAGAAAAAAAACGAGGGGGGCGCGTGCGTTGAGAGTTGCGTGTATTCAGATGAACTCCGCGGAGGACAAGGAAAAAAACCTGGCCGCGGCCAGGAAACTTCTGATCGAGGCCTCCGGCTGGGCCGACGTCCTGGCCTTGCCGGAGTACTTCAACTTCCTGGGGCCGGACGGCGACACCTTGAGCCAGGCGGAGACCAGCGACGGACCCAGCGTCTCCATGCTCAGGGAGATCGCGGCGTCGAGCCGCAGGTATATCGTCGGCGGCAGCATCGCGGAGAGGTTTTCGGAGACCAAGTGCCGCAACACGACGTTCGTGATCGACCCGGATGGAAATATAGCCGGGAGCTACAGCAAGATACACCTCTTTGACATCAGCCTGAGAAACGGCCATCAGTATAACGAGTCGGACCGAGTGGCTCCCGGGGACGGCATTTTGAATCTCGACACCAAGTTTGGCAGATGGGGTTTTACCATCTGCTACGACGTCAGATTTCCCGAAATGTACAGGGCGCTCGCCATGAACGGCGCGAGGCTGATATTCGTGCCGTCAGCCTTCACAATGGCGACAGGAAGGGACCATTGGGAGCCGCTGCTGCGAAGCCGGGCGATCGAAAACCAGGTCTACATCGCGGCTCCAGCGCAGACGGGCTCGCACCAGGGCCGTATGTGCTACGGCAGAAGCATGATAATAGACCCCTGGGGAACGGTTACGGCGCAGGCAAGCGACAAGGAGGGAGTCATATACGCCGACATCGATATGGACTACCTTGAAAGCGTGAGATCTCAGATTCCATGCCTCAAGCATACGAGGATGGATCTGTTCGGCGTCAAGACATAGACCCGGAGGCTTGAACAGCTTGAACAAAATTCAAGGATTCTCAGGCTGATTCAGGTTTCTGGTGACTACCATGAGCACCGCGATTGCGACCAGGAGGATGACGCTCCCGGCAAGAAGCGAATAGTCCTCCATCCGCAGGATGAAGAAGAGCATAATATACAGTGTTCCTTGGATTCCGGCCGTAATCATGGCCGGTTGAAACCGTTTAAGCGCCGAACCCACGTAGGCGGCTGTCATGGACATGTTTATGACGGCCGCGGCAAGATAGGCCCCCGTGAATCCGATGTGTTCCGAAAGCGCCAGCAGCGTCAGATAAAACATCGCCAGTCCCAGGCCTATGATGCAGTACTGGATCATGCCGAGCCTCGATTTATCCCTCATGATCGAATAATTCTCGAAGATCATCACGCCGAGATATGTCAGCGTTATGAACAGCACAGCGTATTTGGCGGCCCTTATCAAAAGCGAATAATGGAAGACCGGCTCAAAGAATTCGACTCCGGCCGCGTATTCCGTCAGATTGTACCTGCCCCGCTCTGGAGGATCCTCGTCGTGGACTTCGTACACGGTGCTGCCTCCGAAAACCACCTGCTCCCATGCCTCCATGTCCCCCAGCTGAGGATAGTTTCTGACGAGGTTGGGGATGTTCCACTCAGCTGAAAATCCCTGCGCGGATATCTCGCGGGACGTAGGAAGGCCGGAACCGGTGAAGTTCGGATGCGGCCATTCGGAGGCGATGCGGAATCTATTCATTATGCCGACCGGAATCACGAACAGACTGTTGGAACCGCCCACCGACACCCGGAAGCTGAACTCGACCGGCTCATCTGTCTGAAACGATGAGATGTCGCATCGGCTGGAGAAGCCCTTGGGCAGGACATTGACCCCGCCGACGCCGGGAAGGAACTTGAGTTTTTCGCCGGACAGGTCGAGCTCGCTGATGTCCCGAATTGCTTTTGTGCTGGAGAGACCGACAGCGATCTCCGCCTCGTTCCAGCGTATCTCCGCTATATGCTGTCTCAGCCCTGTCAGCTCCGGCTTGGCGAAGAAGCCCGAAACCGTCATGTCCGCTGTGTAGACGTTCGTAGAATAGATGCCGCGGCTCCGCTGTTCCGTGGAGACCTTGACGTCCATGCTCAGGTCCTCTGGCAAGACGAGCGCGGTATGAGCGCTCTCGATCGTGCGGACAATCTCCTTGCTCGTCCGGTCACTGCTGCGCGCCTGCTCCAGGGCCAGCTCGGCCGCCGTCAGCGGAACGGTATCCAGCGTCTCGTACCTGACGGTATAAGGTATTGCCATGATCGGCCCGACGATGGTCTGTGAGGTTCCCCACGTCGACCATATCTCCCCGGAGACGTCCAGATAGCGTTCGTAACGCTCCTCGGTGAGATCGTAGATAAAATCAACTGGAATGATCATGAGTCCGGCCAGCACAGCCACGACAGCCATCCTCAGAACGACGGACGTCCTCTTGGACACGCGCTTCAAGGGGCGCAGGTCCCCCCACCTCGGCATTTTCTCGCCGTCGGGAGTGACGGCGCGCAGACAGAGCCATATAACGGTAAGCCCCGCCGCAAGGAGAATGAGAATCACAAAAGCCCAGAAAACAAGGTTGATCATATCGTTTGCCTCCGATTCATCCAGGCATGCCCGTCATGAACGCCGATTCAGCAGTGCCTCCGGCGTTCGGCGGATGCCATTTTAGATTTTTCCGCGCCCCATCGACAGGCCGATGTTTATCATCCGCATGATCCGCTCGGCCGCATCCTCAAGCAGGGGACCGCAGTTTTTCATCGCGTCCTCCAGTGTCATTGCGCCGTTTACGATGCTGATCATGGCGTCTATTCCCTCATTGTAGACGGCCTCCGCTCCCGTGCCTATGCCGCCCGCTATCGCTATGACCGGCGCTCCGAATTTTTTGGCCCTGCGAGCCACCCCGACAGGCGCCTTTCCGTATGCCGACTGAGCGTCGATTTTGCCCTCTCCTGTTATCACCAGGCTGCAATTTGCCATGTGCCCGTCAAAATCCACTATGTCCAGCACAGTATCGATGCCAGATCCAATCACAGCGCCGCAATAAGCCATCAGGCCATATCCGAGGCCGCCTGCCGCGCCCGCTCCACTGACATCCGCCATGTCCGCCCCAAGCTGACTTTTCGTGACCTCGGCAAGATGGGCGAGATTTCTGTCGAGCTCCCTTGCCATATCGGGACATGCGCCCTTCTGCGGCCCGTAGACGGCCGAGGCTCCGAATTTTCCGCATAGGGGGTTTCTCACGTCGGAGGCGATGACTATCTCGCAGTCCCGTATTCTCCGATCGAGCCCGGAGGTGTCGATTGACGCAAGGGCCGATAGCGCCCCGCCGCCGCCGCCGAGCTCGCGCCCATTCTCATCACGGAAGGAAACGCCCAATGCCTGCGCCATTCCTGCTCCGCCGTCGTTGGTCGCGCTCCCTCCTATACCGAGCACTATTTTTCCGCAGCCCCGGTCGAGCGCGGCAAGAATGAGCTCTCCGACTCCGCGGGTCGTAGTCAGGCTTGGATTGCGCTTATCCTCCGGCACCAGAGGAAGTCCGGCTGCCGCAGCCATCTCTATCACGGCGACTCCTCCACGCAGTACGCCGTACACGGCTTCGACCGGCAGTCCGAGCGGGCCCGTCACTGTTTGGGCACAAGTTGTCCAGCCTGTGCCGGCGGTGAGCGCCAGAACCGTTCCCTCGCCGCCGTCGGCAATGGGAATCTTTACAACCTCGGCATCCGGTCTTGCCCTCTTGATTCCGATCTCCACGCGCGACGCGGCTTCGACGCTCGACATGCTTCCCTTGAATGAATCGATGGCCGCGACGATTTTCAAAAATAAGACCTCCGGGAGTGTGGCGGATTCGGACAAAATCTGAAACGGCTCAATTATATCAGGATTATATCGGACACGGCAAAGGTCTTCTTTAATCAATTGTAATCCACTCATTCGGCCAGGGGAGCCAGGGGAGAACATCTCACAGCGGCTCACTTTTGCGAGCCGATTTCCTTTTTTTTAGAAACTGTTGAGCCACTGCGGAAGATTAGTATATAATACGTTATACAATTGCTTGTAGTATGATTCTTACACTGACAGACGCGCGCCTGTGTCACGATGCGGCGGAAATCACATTTTTTTGAATCCTGCTAGAAGACGGAATGGTTCCATCTCTAGCACTGCCTCTTTTCTAAAGAGGGAGGTGAGATCAATGGACGGATGTACGCGACCCTCGCAACATTTGAAGATGCTGTTTCTATTCGCGGCGATAACAATGCCCTTTATCGTCTTGCCGTTCTTCGTTGTGAGTGACGGCGCCAATATGACAAGCTACTACATCCCGCACATGCAGAAGGAGATAGCGGTGTCGGGCCGGTCCGAATATGTGCTGTCCTCAACGCCGAGGCAAAGCTGCGTTTCGCTAAACCAAATCGGGAGAGGGCTCAACGTGGGCTACGACACATCGGTGAAGCGGGCGCTCAGGGGGATGGGGCTGCGAACCGCCAATTTCGACGAATGGATAGCGCAGCACCCTGGCACTGCCCTGTCGCACCTGAGATATATGCCAGTCACGTCACAGCAGTTCGTGGCAAGCACCGCAGTCTTCATAAGAAAATCCAACTCTAGAATCGACGCCAAGACGGCATGGCGCGAGGCCACGGCCCTCGTGCACTACAGCGCCAAATACGCCGTCCCTTATGTTCTTACGACAGCCGTGGCCAAGGTCGAAAGCACTTTCGATCCCGACGCTATAAGCTCTAAGGGTGCATCAGGGGTGATGCAGGTGATGTGGGAACTGCATCAGCAGCTTCTCAAGGCAAACGGAATCACTCCGGCTCCAGGCGCAAATCCTCTGGCGGACCCGGAGAAGGCGATTGCCGCCGGCTGCCTGCTGCTATCCAGATACATAAGAGCTTACGGATCGGTGAGCAACGCGATGGAGAGATACTACGGGACTAACTCGGAGACCTATCAGAGGAAGGTAAACAGAAACGTAGCGAGCGTCATAAATCACCACTCTCAGTTCTTCAAGTAGTGAGACATCGACCATCTCTCCTTTAAAGTACCGCTTCCGTTCCTCGTTACATTCCTTTCACAGAAAGACGCGGCCGGCATCCGAGTGTGATCTGAACGGACGCCGGCGAATCGTTATTTTTCCATCGTCCACGGTATCTCCGAGTACCCCCACGGCGTAACGAGGAGGAAATGCAGCTGCAGGCCCCTGGCGAGCAGTGCCTTTATGTGCGGGATGTAGGAGAGTATGTCCCCTATGATCCACGTGTCGGATATCATCCAAATTCTGCGGCACGTCTCGCTCGCGAAGAGCGCGGCGTGATCGACCATCATGCGCATACCCTCGTCCAGGAGTATGGGACCGATGGACAATATCACCGCGTCCTCGTGACTGCCGCTCTCCTTCAGGACCGGAACGAGATCCGCGTGTCTGCCGGCCCATTCGAGCTGTGAAAAGAGATATTCCAGATCGGCTGTCCCCTGTCTGTCCCCTCCAATAATATCCGCGGGATCGATGGCCGACTCCTCGGAAACCGCCGACGAGAGCCATGTCTGGATCTCGTGTACGATCTTCATCACGTAATCGGGGGGATTCGAGCCGGACATCGCGTCCAGCACGTCCCCCACAGTCCACAAATCCTTCGAGTCGTTCATATCCCACACCTCCGTATCGACCTGTCTCGGCAGGACCATAGCCTTGGAAAGAGCATACCATAAAACGGACGATTGGGCGCACTTCGAGCGCATTTCCTGGGCACATAATCCAGATACTCATCCGCGCGGCCCTCTGAGGGGATATAATATATCCGCGATCAAATTGGCGCAAGGTAAAAGCGAAAGTTCCATTGGAGGATTGTCAGTTGGGCCATTTGGAGTTCGAAAAAAAGACTGCCGGATACCCGCGCAGCTTCATACGGTTTTTAGGGACCGCCGGATCCCGGTTCATAATGTTGTCCCAGAGAAGATCGACTGGCGGGGTATGGTTTTCATACGGTGGGGCCAGAGGCGTCATCGACCCCGGGCCGGGGAGCCTGGTGCGGATCTGCGAGGCTCGCCCCGAGCTGTCCGCCATCGACATAAACACGATCATCCTGACTCACCGCCACATCGACCACAGCTCTGACATAAACGCACTGGTCGAGGGAATGACCCTCATGGCCCGGGAGAAGAGGGGAATGGTTTTGCTCACGGACGACTGTCTCGACCAGGGGGATTCCGTCCTCCTGAGCTTCTCGGCGCGAAAGCTGAAGAAGATCTCAAAACACGCCGACGGGCACAGGACGGAGATATCGCCGTCCGCCACCGCTGAGTCAGTGATACACAGACATCACGGAATCCAATGCTACGGCCTCATATTCCGTGGGGATGGACTCCCGACGTGGGGCCTGATAAGCGACACGGCCGCTCTGCCGGAGTTCCCCAAGAGGTACGGGGAGTGCGGCATGATAGTGATAAACACGACGATGCCCCTGCCGAGGGCCGGCCTCGAACACATGTCCCTGCCGGACGTGGAATCGCTGTTGCAGGCCGTCAGCCCTGAGCTAGTCATAATAACCCACATGGGCGGCGGCATTCTGGACATGGGCCCGGATGAAGCGGCCCGCTCCATGTCTACCAAGAGGACGAGGGTCATAGCGGCCCGCGACGGAATGGTAATCGACCTTGAGGAACAAAACTCAATACTGAGGGGATGAAGAGAAAAATGGAAGGCGTCGAAAGGATCGAAGCTCTCGAATTTCACAAGAATGCGCGCGGCAAGGTTCAGATATTCCCGACGGTCAGCATAAACACGGACCGTCAGATGGCCGTGGCATACGTGCCGGGCAGCACCGCCGCCTGCGAGGAGATAGAGAGGGACCAGGCGTGTGCGTATGACTACACCGGAAAGGCCAACCGCGTTGCCGAGGTTAGCAACGGGACAGCCCTGCTGGGCATGGGGAAGGTCGATCCGATAGTCTCCCTTCCGGTGCTGGAGGGAAAGTGCCTCATGCTCAAGCTCATGGGGGACGTGAACGCCATTCCCATGGCCATCGAGGCCAAGGAGGCCGGCGAGGTGATGTCGTTCTGCCGGATGATCGCGCCGACCGT
>JAISLO010000197.1 GCA_031290815.1 Synergistaceae bacterium
CCGCACCCGTTTTTGATAACCCGCATCCTCGAACGGGAGGCCCCGGACGACGCGTTTTTCGCGTTCGATCCAGGCATATCGGCGGTTTATCCGGCCGCGTTCCTCCGGCTCGGCAAATCGGGGCGCAGGACGGCGTTCAATTTTGCCATGGGCGCTCTTGGTTACGGAATACCGGCCGCCATAGGCGCCAAGATCGGATTGCCCGGCAGAAAGGTGATAGGTCTCACCGGAGACGGCAGCTTCGGATTCTCCGCCGGGGAGCTGGAGACCGCGGCGAGGCTCGGCCTCGACATCACGAACATACTGTTAGACAACAGGTCCTTCGGCTGGATACGGGGCACGGAATTTGTGACCAGAAAATCTCCGCTCTCCCCAGATTACGGAAAGTTTACGAATTTCGCCAAGGTGGATTACGTCAAAATCGCCGAGGGCTTCGGCCTGAAGGGCTTCAGCGTCACATCCGCCGCGGAGTTCGGAAAAATCCTGAAACAGTGCCTGGACGAACCTGGGCCAAAGCTGATCGCCCTGACGTCCCCGCCTGAGGATGAGCTGCTACCGCCCGTCCCAGGGTGGTACCGCTACGCAAAATCGGCGGGATTGGAAAACCTGTACGGCGCGGAAGGGATAAAAGTTTAAGAAGAGCGAATCCGGAGGAAATACACCATCAACGGTCACCGTATGAGCGGTCCCTGCGCGTGTCCGTTTGATGGTGAATCTATTTTATTCGCTTCGGGAGGTTCTTACCTCTTGTAGCCTATTACGTTCCGAAGGAGATTCTTCCTCCACTGCTCTCCGGATTCATCCTCGACCCCGACGGGCGTGCCGCCGTCGATCACTCCGATTACGCCGCGCCCCATCTCGCTCTCGGCAACGATAATCCCAAGCGGGTTGGCTGTGGCCGCGAAAATCGAGCAGATCTCCTGCACCGCTTTGATGCGGCCCAGGACGTTGATCGGATATCCGTTCTTGATGACGACCACGAAGCTGTGGCCGGCGGCGATTTTCTGCGCGTTCCTGACGGCGCACGCGACGAGTTCTGGATCGTTGCCATCCCGCCGGATCAACCTCTCCACCGACGCCTCGCAGAACGCAATGCCGAACGACAGCGACGGCGACGACGTGACAAGCGCCTCGAACAGATCCTCGACGGTCTTTATGAAATGGCTCTGCCCCACGATGACATTGCACTCATCCGGTATCTCCATCTTCTCGACGCTGAACTTCAACTCGGACAAAACTGACACCCCCGTTTATGTTTTTCGCGGAGCCCGAAAAGGGAACCCGCAGCCTTACGGTTTTTTGAGACCGGATTGGTATTTTACCATCCCTGAACGGAGTCGAGGACGGAGTCGGGGATCTTTCCCTTGTCGAACTCCTCCATCGATTCCTCTATGATGTCGATGGCGCGGTTCATCTCATCCTCAGTGATAACGAGAGGAGGCTGAATCCTCAGGACCGAGCCGCTGAAAAACGACAGCAGAAGGCCCTTCTCCCACGCGCGGTAGGTGATCTTCGCGGCAGCCGCCCGGTTGCGTTCCTTTGTGCTCCGGTCCGTCACCAAATCCACCCCTATCGAGAGCCCGATCCCCCTTACGTCGCCGATGAACTCGAACTTGTTCCGCATATCCTGAAAGCGTTTTTTCGCCCGCTCTCCGAGGTCCGCCGTGCGAGGGAGGATATTCTCGCTCCTCAGAACGTCTATCGTGGCGAGCGCCGCGGCGCAGCAGACGGGATTTCCCCCCGCCGTGAAGAGATGCACGGGCGCTTCCAGCTTCTCTATCAGTTCGGCCCTTGCCGCGACGCCGCTGAGGGGAAGTCCGGACGCTATGCTCTGGCCGAGGATGACCGCGTCGGGGACGACGTCGAAGTTCTCTATGCCGAACCACCTGCCGGTGCGGCCAAATCCCTGCTGCACTTCCTCGGATATCAGCAGAATGCCGTTGGCGTCGCACAGGGCGCGCAGGTCCCGCAGGAACTTCGCCGGCGGCACTATGAGCCCGGAATCGCCCTGTATCGGCTCTATGATGAAAGCCGCGACCTCGTCGGGCGGCATGAAGTTCTCGAACGCCGTTTTGATCTGATCGATGCAGTAGTCGGAGACCTCGTCGGGCGACATCCCGGGAATCGGCGTGCGATAGGGATCGGGGAACGGCATGTGATGGATTCCCGGCAGGAGAGGGCCGATATGTCTGGACATCGGAAGGCTGACGGCTGAGAGCGAAATGGCTCCGTAAGTGCTGCCATGGTAGGAGCGGATGAACGACACTACCCTCGGCCGTCCGGTCGAGACCCTGGCGAGTTTGATCGCGCCGTCGTTAGCATCGGAACCGCTCAGCCCGTAGAAAACCCGCTTGCGAAAGGCGCCCGGCGTTATCGATATGAGCTCCCTGGTCAGATTCACCAGCGGCTCGTGGTACATGTAAACATGAGTATAGAGTATTAGGTCGTCGGCCTGTTTCTTGATCGCCTCTACCACCTTCGGATGACAGTGCCCCGTGTTGACTGCCCCGGCGCTCGACAGCATATCGATGTACAGATTTCCGTCGAGGTCCTCTATAGTCGATCCCCGCCCGTTTTTTACAGCGAGCGGGTAGTAATGGACCTTCGCCCCAGGCGAAGTCAATGCCCTGTCCTCATCCACAAGGCTGAGGCATTTGGTTAAATTTCTCATCGTCCCGCGCTCCGCTCCTTTCATTCGCGGCGGGAGAATGCTCTCCCCCGCGCCCGTATCCGCCTTCAACGCTGCGCCGGGCCGAAATCTGACCGGCTGGAATATCGAGAGGCGGGGAAATCGGTTATCCCCGCCTCTTCTCAATCGGTCGTTGTCCCGTTACGGCCTCGGAATCCCGGACTCATTGTAAACGCGGTCCATAAGCTCCTTGCCGATCAGCTCCTCCATCTGCGGCCAGACCACCTTGCGGACATGACTGGCCATGGTCTCGAGTTCCTTCGGGGTGAGGATGACGATCTCCCAATCATACTCGCTCTTCAGCATCTGGCGGTACTTCTCGTCCTCCTCGGTGACTCGCTTCCACTGGACGTCGGATACCTCGAGAGCGGCGGTCTGGAGTATCTCCTGATCCTCCGGGGAGAGCTTTTTCCAGAGGTCCAGGTTTACGGCGACCCACCATGACTCGAAGAAGTCGTTGTACTGGATCCACACCTTATTGACGTCCTTGAACTGCCATGCCTGGAAGGGCGGGCCGCCCATCTGACCGTCGGCTATGCCGGTCTGGATCGCGCTGTAAGCCTCAGCGTACGGAATGGGGGTCGAGATGTAACCCATGCCCTCATAGGTTATCTCGCATGGCTTTATGGGCATAACCCTGACCTTCATCTGCTTTTTGGCCTCAGGATTGGCGTAATCCGCCGGCTTGGATTTGAGGGACACTCCGGACATGCCGAGCGGGATGACCGCGAGCGCCTTGACGTTGTGGGCCTCCCACAGGTCCTGAATGATCTTGTATGCCCAGCCGTCCTTGCCGTAAACCTTTCTCGCCTCGTCGATATCCTTGACGAGATATGGGAAGTAGTAGGCCAGGTTTAGCTTGGGATCGAAGTTGGAGTTCGCCTGAGCCATGTTCACCTCGAGCGATCCGCGCGATAGCATCTCGAACGTCTCCGTCCAGTCCCCGAGGACGCCTCCAGAGAACACGTCGATGTGGATCCGGCCGTTGGTGCGCTCCTCAACCTTTGCGGCAAACTCCTTTGCCCTGAGGTCATAGTCGCTGTCTACCGGATGTACCTGCGCCATTCTCCACTTGTGCTCCGGCTCCGCGGCCGATGCGGCGACTCCGGCCAGGAGAACGGCTAAAACACTCATCAAAAGACAAACAACCCAAAAACACCTCTTCATTTGCCAATCCCTCCATTCTAAAGATATTCGGTTCAAACTTCCTCCCCGGGACGGACGCGATCCGCCCAATCCCTTGCATGAGATGATTTTCTATCCATCGATCGCCCCCTCTTCACTTGATGTCCATGAGGAGCCTCGGAAGCCAGAGAGACAGGGCCGGAAAATATGTGGTGAGCAGGATGATGGGTACGTTCCCGACTATCATGAAGACCAGAGCGGGCTTTATATACTCGTTGATGGGCACGTTGCCGATCCTGCCGCCAAGGTAGAGAATCGGCGCGGTCGGCGGCGTGACGTTGCCAAGCCCGAGATTCGTACCCAGGATCGCCGCGAAATGCACAGGGTGCACCCCGATCTTGATCATAAGGGGCATCAGCAGAGGGGCCACCAGCATCGTGCCGCTGAGGTCATCCATGAGCATGCCGATTATTATGAGGAACACGTTCACCATGAACAGGATGGCGTACTTGTTGTCCGACACCCCGATCAGGAAATCGGCTATCTTCATGGGAACCTGCTGCATGGTGTAGATGCGTCCGAGGATTGTCACGAAGAAGAGCATGAGACAGATGACGCCGCTCGTGGTCGCCGACACGCAGAAAGCCCTCCAGAGCTCCTTCCCCTTGAGCTCCCTGTGCACGAACAGTCCGATCAATATTGAATACGCGACCGCGACCGCGGCCGACTCGGTCGGCGTCGTGATGCCTCCGTAGATGCCGCCCAATATGATGACCGGCATGAAGAGGCTCCAGATTCCAAGCCTGAGAGCCTTCGCTATCTCCCTGTTGCGCTCGCGCGCGGTCAGAGGGGCATCGACCTTTATCGTCGGGATCTTTTTGCACAAGAAAAAGTTGATTATGCAATAGATGATCATGAGCAGGACTCCGGGGACGACTGTGGCAAGAAAACAAGCCGCTACCGACTGCTGGGTGACCCATCCGTAGAGTATCATCGGAACGGATGGCGGTATGAGCTGACCGAGTATCGACGCGCAGCTGACCATCGCCGTGCTGTAGCTTCGAGGATACCCGAGCTCCTCGAGGCGCGGGATCATTATGCTGCCTATGCAGGCTACGGCGGACGAACACGTTCCGGAGATCGCTCCGAAGATGGCGCAGGCCACTATGGTCGCCGCTCCCATGCCGCCTCGAATGCGCCCCAGCATGGAGTTTGCGAAGCCTGTGAGGCGGGCCGCAATTCCGGCGGAGCTCATCAGCGAGCCCGCCATTATGAAAAACGGTATGGAGAGCAATGTCAGCGAGTTCAGCCCGCGAAATCCCACGGTAGTCAGGAACGAGAAATCCGGGAAATAGATGATGCCCATATAGAGCGCCGCCGCCATGAAACAGAAGGGCACCGGGAGCCCGAGCAGGATCGATCCGATGAGTACGACGAGGTCAATTACGATATGCACAGTCAATCACCAACCTTTTCAGACGCGCCGCTGTCGCCCGCGAAGCGGAGGGGAGGATGGCCGGCCGCCTGCCTCGCGTAATCGACGAACTCGATGAAGAAGTATACGAACATGAGCACCGCGTTGATCATCAGGCTGGCCTGCGCGTACACCATCGGGATCGACAGCGCCGGCGAACGCTCCCACGATCCCATGGACCAGGCGAAGTAACTGACCGTCCATTGCACGAAGATGGCCGAGAGGACTATGAGAAAAAGCGATGACATCGCCTTGACCCTATAGAGCAGCCGCTCGTTCTTTACAAAGACGTTCAGCAGGTCGGCCTTGATGTGACTGCGCTCGCGGGCGCCGTTCGACGCGCACGTGAAGTAGAGCCAGAAGCCGAAAAGACAG
>JAISLO010000198.1 GCA_031290815.1 Synergistaceae bacterium
CGCTCGCGACTCCAAGGCTGACAGCTCCTCGTCGAGATCCTTCACCGTCTGCGCGCTCTCGACCTTTGGCGCCCTAACTCCGTGAATGCCCAGCGGCACTATCGCCGCAAGGTCATCGCGCCAGAATTCAGTGTCGAGACCGTTGATGCGCACCGTTACCTCGCATTTTCCGAAATCGCCCCTTTTGAGAACCTCGCGCACGAGTATGCGGGCTGCGTCCTTCTCGCTCGCAGAGACCGCGTCCTCCAGATCGAGCACTAGGCCGTCAGAGCCGAAAAGGTGTCCCCTGGTGAGCATATTGGGGTTATTGCCAGGCAGGTAGAGCATAGTGCGCCTCATAATTCATCCACCTCCACAAAGCGGCGGTAAGCCGCCTCGACCCTTGCGCCGAGGACTATGTCGAGCGCCCCGTTGTCCTGAACGCTGACCTTCACACCCTTTTTCCCAAAAGAAGCCTCCAACGCGTCGAGCGCGGCGTTTATCCTCGCTTCCATGGCGTCCTTAAACCGCGCGGCGCTGCTCCCGGTTATCTCAACTATCCTGCCCTCATCCAACTCCGAAACGGTCACGAGGCAATCCATCGATTCGACCGTCCCGGCCTGTGCCGTCCTCACTGAATTCATTGCAATCCTCCTCTCTTTTATACCCATGGTTTTAATATTCATCCTCAGACGGGTGAACTACGTCGCAAAGGTTTTCGAGTATCCAGTCGGCGGCGCGGCGGGCTTCGTTGAAGCCTTCCGGGTCGGGCTCTATCTCGCAGTCGAGCGGAGCGAACGGGGACATGTCATTGCGCCTGCGCTCCTTCAGCCAATCCTTGAACTCGATCAGGAGTCCCATTTTCTCGAAGCTGCGGAATGTCTGGTCAAACCGCGGAATGCCCCAAAGCATCTTCCTCGGCAGCAGTCCCACAGCCACCATGCCGGACGTTACCCTCTGCAGGTTGTGCTTCATCAACCCAGTGCGCTCAGCCCTCAGTAAAACTACCTTGTGCCCGGCGGTGACAGCCTCCGATACCATATTTATCGAATCGTCCGTGACGAATATCTCGTCGCAGGCTCCAAGCATCGCGGGGACGGGGTTCAACTTATCTATGGACGCGATCAGCAGAAAACGCACAATCTCACAATTGGTCGCAAGCCGCCTGATGGCGTTCTCCGCGTCGCGGGAGGTTCTCCTGCTCGTGGCGATATAGAGGTCGACTCCGCTTCGCTCCGCCTCGCGAAAGACCTTGCCGAGACGTTTTTGGACCCAATCCGGGGAAATCCTGTAATTCTTGTCATCGCCGCCGACGAGTATTCCCCATCTACGGTCGCTGACAGGCGGAAACTGGCGCAGCAACGATTCCGCTACGGCGCCCAGCTCCTCGCGGACGATGAGGTTTGGCGCGCCGATTGTGGTCATGATATTGGAGAGGGCAAGAGGGTGGTCGTGTTCCGGTACTATCGCGAAATCGAACGGCTCGGTCCCTATGACGCTGGGCGTCATTATCGTGACACAGGTGCATCGCCATATATACCCCAGGGCGACGTTATAAAACGCGGGCAGCGACCCAGCGGATAGCAGTATGAGAGACGATGAGTCGCCCTCCCGGATTCCGCGTTCCACAAGCCATTGACCGAGCGTTCGGATGACATTTTCGCCCTCGGCGAGAGCAAGCCAGTCGCGCGCTTTACGGCGATTGCCCTCCAGCAGCCTGACGACCGCGGTATGTGCCTTGCGCCGCCTGATGCCCTTCAGTTCAGGTATTTCCAGCTCGAGAACCTCCGCTCCCGTTCTCCGCGATAGCCACGCGGCGACTCCCCGGCTTTGATTCAGATGCCCGCGTATTCCATCCGAGAGAATTACCACGAGTTTCAGTTGGTGGGATGGGTGGCTTCCCCCGCGCGAAATTCCGGTTGTTGGGTCATTCCGGACGCCGCTGCGAAAATTTACGCGTACGCCGTCAACAGTTTTTTTCGCATTTTCCCCAGGCAAACCGGACAACCCTCCACCTCCCAACTCTCATACGTTTCTTACCCGATTTGAAATCAGAGGCCTGAAGTTAAAAATCTCAGCGTTTATACAGCATTAGCCGCGTAATTAACGCATGATTGAAATCGGGCCGGTATCAATTATATCCTTCACCCGAAAAATAACAAAACGCATTACGCTAATTCGAAGCGCCAGAACCTTGGGGAGGAGCTCACGGTCCTACAAATATTTTTCGAAACATCTCCATGCTCTGGCCGAAGCCCCCGACTTCTCAGAGAAAAAATTCGAAACGGCCTTGGCGCAATCCGGCAAACATCCAGACGAGGCCTTTCGCCAGAGGCTCTCGACATCGCTCGGAGAGCTGACGCGATATGCCGCGCCCAAGGAGTCGAGTCTGGCGGTATGATCGGCAAAATCCTCCATGTATGGGCCGTGGAGGGCCGGGATACCCCATATTGCGGGTTCGAGAATGTTCTGCCCGCCCATTGGGACCATGCTGCCTCCTATGAACGCGGCATCCGCTAGGCCGTATAGCTCGAACAAAACGCCCATTACGTCCACTACGATGATATCGGCTTCGGCTGAGAAAGAGAGTTCCGAATAAAGAACCGTCCTGCCAAACTTGCCGGCCAGGGGGGCAATTGACGCCGCTCTGTCCGGATG
>JAISLO010000199.1 GCA_031290815.1 Synergistaceae bacterium
CTCGCTCTTGTTCGACTCGATATTTTCGTTCTGGAGCCTCATACTCATGTTTTACTACTGTACCGAGCTCAGTTTGTGGGTGCTGATCCCCTGGACTGTTTACCTCGCGATCACGGCGGTCTTGTATAAAAAATATATTTCGCTCTCCGGAAAGCAGGTGAAGAGCGCGAACAAGACCTCGGCACGAATCATCCAGATATTGGGCGGGTTGTCGAAGTTCAAGATGCAGGGCGCCGAGAACTCCGCATTTCTCATGTGGACTCAGACCTTCGGGGCGGAATGGCGCTGGAAACTGAAGGCACGGTGGCAGCAGAGCTTCGTGGCGGTTATCAACATCATTCAGCCCACAATAACGGCAATGGTCGTCTACTGGTTTGTGACGGGCCCCATGAGAGCCGAGCCCGCGGAGCTTCCGCTCTTGAGCGCAGCGGATTTCATGGGCTTTCATGCCGCGTTCTCCGGGTTCAACTACACACTCGTGTCCCTGGTGCCCTACGTGGCGAATATTTTCGCCGTGGCGCCCTACATAGAGAATATAAAGCCCATTTTGGAGACAGAGCCCGAGATCACCGACGACAAGGCGGAAGCGCCGGTGCTGAGCGGGGACGTCGAGATGAAAAACATTTATTTCTGCTACTCTCCTGATTCGCCTATGGTTCTGAAGGGAATATCCCTGAGGGTGAGACCCGGCGAATCCGTCGCGTTCGTGGGCGGGTCCGGCTGCGGCAAATCCACCTTGCTTCGCCTGCTTCTGGGTTTCGAGATGCCTACGCAGGGCGCCGTTTACTTCGACGGCCAGGACCTGGCCAGCATGAACGTATCATCGGTTCGCTCCCAGATGGGCGTCGTGCTGCAAAACGGACAGCTGATGTCGGGCGACATCTTCACGAACATCGTCGGAACCTCTCCGCTGACCTTGGACGACGCCTGGGAGGCCGCCCGCATGGTGGGGCTCGACCACGACATCGAAAACATGCCCATGGGAATGAACACGATGATCAGCGAGGGCGCGGGCAACATATCCGGCGGACAGAGGCAGAGAATACTCATAGCCCGCAGCCTGGCCAACCGGCCGAAGATAATCATACTCGACGAGGCCACAAGCGCGCTGGACAACACTACCCAGGCGATCGTCACCGAGAGCATGAACAGGCTCAAGGCGACGAGGATAACGGTCGCCCACCGGCTGAGCACGATAAGGGATGTGGACAGAATTTTTGTCCTGCAGGATGGCGTGATAGCGGAAAAGGGCGGCTACGAGGCGCTGATGAAACAAAATGGCATATTTGCCAGGCTCGCTGAAAGGCAGATAGAATGACGGGGGGGATCCGATGGTAAACCTTACCGCTTCTCTCATGGCTGACAAATATCTGGATCATAAATATGAGAGACCGAAAAACTGTGATTTTCCTCTTCCGGACGAGGTTTTTACGTTCAAATGGGTTGCGTGGCTGGAGGGCAGGGAGAATGATTTTCCGGATGATGTCAGTGATCTGCTCTCCGGAGAGAGGACGAGAGTATGGCTTGAAGAGACGCCCGCCGGAAGGATTCCGGTCGTTTATACCGAGGACCGAAAGGCGTTCGAGAAGCTGATCGCGATTTTGAGCATGGAGAAAGATGATCAGACACTTCCGCCGAGCGTCAACGCATTCACGGTCCCCTGCAAGCACCCCAAGTTCCGGGGTCACAGGGTGATATTCATGGGCAGGGCCGGTTACAGCGCCCTCTCCGGAGAGAGCGTGGGAATGGGGGAGGATGAGTGGCTGGAGAAGTCGGGCAAGATACGGTTGCGTCACGAGTGTTGCCATTATTTCACCCTGAGGGTTCTGGGAGGGATGAAAAACCACGCGCTGGAAGAAGTGGTGGCGGATTGCGTCGGTCAGTTGTCGGCGCTGGGCCGTTACGACGCTTCGCTGCAGAGGAAATTATTTGGGCTGGAGAGGGTTGATCGCATCGCACCGCAGGGGCGTCTCGGCTTTTACGTGAGGAATCTGCCGGAGGAGGCGGTCCGCTTGGTATGCCGAAAGGTAAACGAGGCTCTGGACGCGCTGGAGGACTATCTCGAAAAAAACTCCGAAATGACTTTCGCATCCCGAAGCCCGGAACTTGTCGTCAAGCTCGCGACCCTTGGCCTCTGCGGAATAGCTGAATTGTAACCGTTCAAAATAAATGGGATTCCGGACGAAGGGGGACCAAAATCCGCCGATAGGCTTTTTCTTTAAGAGAACGATATTTTAGGAGGTATTATCGTGGATATAAATATCACAAACGACGAAGGAAGGGTGGTCGTCGGGCTTTCGGGCAGGCTCGACAACAACACGGCGCCGCTGCTCCAGGATGCTTTCACTGAAATGGGAGAGGATGTTTACAAGACGGATATCACCATGGATTTTTCGGCGTTGGATTACGTGAGCAGCGCCGGTCTTCGCGTCCTTCTCTTTCTTCAAAAGAAAACCCTCGCGGCAAAAGGTTCGCTTCAAGTCAAAAACCTCTGCCCAACGGTGCTCGAGGTGTTCGAAATGACTGGATTTTCCGCTGTCCTCGATATAATCTGATCTCTGTGCATACGGGGGCTTGGGACATGAGGACTTTTCCCGCCGACGAGGATTGTCTAGGCGCGGCGCTGGATTTCGTCCGGGGCGTGATGAGGGAGGCCGGAGTCGCAAGTGACACGGTCATTCGCGTCGAGCTGGCATCGGAGGAGATTTTTGTGAACATCGCGCTCTACGCTTACAGGGAGAGCGAATCCCGCGGGGACATCACGATTCGCTGCGCGGCGGGCCCGGAGATCGTGTCGCTGGAGTTTGTCGACAGCGGTGTGCCATTCAATCCCCTGGAGCGGGAGGACCCAGACGTGTCCCTGGGCATAGAGGAGCGGAAGCCGGGAGGGCTGGGCATCTTTATGGCGAAGAAGATCATGGACGCGGTCGAATACCGCCGCGAAGATGGAAAAAATTTTCTGCACATGAGCAAGCGCATTACATAACATGGTGATGGATTCGACACTTTGTGAAGAGATGATGATTTAAATGAAAGAGATGGAGAGGAAACTCAAGCTGTTCGTCATGGATGACTCCGATATATTCCGGGCCGGGCTCGCCGAGGTGCTGATACGCGGAAGAGAGGATTTCGAGCTGTCCGGCTGCGGGGAAACTTCGGACGAAGCGGAGGAATTGTGCGCGACCGCCGCGCCGGACGTGCTGGTTGTTCACGCTTCGGTGCGCGAGATGGACAAACACCTTCAGATTATCGACAGGATCAAAAAAAAGGTTGAAGGCGTGCGAGTCCTGGTCGTAGCCGAATTTACAGACATCGAATATCTTCTGAAAATAGCCGCGTCCAGGTGCGACGGTTACGTCCACAGCAGTGTCTCCGAGGACTCGCTCGTGAGAGTCATTCAAAACCTGGCGAACGACGTATATATATTCGACCGGACCGTCATAGACAAGGTGCTCCTCCTTCAAGACGAACGCCGGAACGCCAGGCGGACGGAATTTTCACAACGCGAGCGCAGGATCGTGGAGATGATGGGCGAGGGCAGAAGCAACGCGGCTATCGCCAAAGAGCTCAACCTCTCCGCCGGCACAGTCAAAAATATCATCTCCGACATGCTGAAGCGGAACCACTTCAAAAACAGAACACAGCTCGTAAACGCTCTGCTCTCGTGACGGCATGATTGTTTGTTCTTTATTGAAAGGAGAGTCGGCAGGTTTGTCTCAGGAAAGCGCAAGGGAGTTCATACACAGGGTCGGATCGGAAAAAAGTATGTCAAACATGCTGGACAATTTAAAATCCAGGGATGAACTGCTGCTGGCGGCAAGATCGTTTGGCTACGACTTCACAACGGAGGAGCTCAGCCTCGCAATTGTGAGGATAATGGACCTGGATGACGCGGATCTCGAAGCTGTAACGGGCGGGACGGAGGCATTCGGATATGGGAAAGTGCTTTCCATTGTCAATCTGCTGGGCATAAGAACATTGTAAGGGATTGAATCGAATAATGTAGAGGCGAATGTGGATGTTGGGGTGAATGGTGTATGGACGAAAATGGATGTCGGGGCAAATATGGATGTAGGGGTGAATATGAATGTCGGGGCGGATGTGGATGTAGGGACGAATATGGTTGTAGGGGCGAATAATTATTCGCCCCTACAACCACACAACCCATTCAACGCCCGCCGGTTTAAAAATAGGCGTCACAAAACAAACCGAACGTTCTGTCTGGCAACGCAATTATGGAGAGCCCTCACCAATTGTTATCTCCTCCGAGGATTCCAGAGGCAAAGCCCTTTACCCATATCCGACGCCGTTAGTTCTCTCTTCTGACTGCTACTGGCTCGTGTCAGTCC
>JAISLO010000200.1 GCA_031290815.1 Synergistaceae bacterium
CGAGCCATTCATCCAGCGCGCCAGCCCTCGATAAATCATAGAAGCTCACTGCCAAACCGTCAGGCTGCAGCCTCATCGCGCCAAAACCACGCGTCTTGCACGAGCCAAAGCGTATTTCCCCATTGCTCAACGCTTCGATGATTCTTCCAAGCGCCCCTGCGGTTATCTCTCTGTCGCCCGGAGCAACGTCCAGCTCCATCGAGAAGCTAAACTTCGTCCCCTTGGGCAGCAGGGCACGAGTGTAGAAAAAATGCTCAATTGCCGTGCTGGATTGTTCGCAGATTCTGATCCCGTGCCTGCGTTCACGCCCTGAGGATTGGCCGGACATTACGGCGTCATATACCGTCAGAAAGCTGGCATAGCCCTCTTTATCGCTTCCGCCCTTTTTCATGTATCCAAACAATTTGTTCGCGATATAGGCTCCATCCAGAGTATTGCCTCCGGCCGCGGCCGTCAGGTTCATCTCCGTCCACATTCGCATTGGGCCTGCCAGGCTCGAGCCAGGAATGTAATATCTCCCCTGTCCGTCAAGCGCAAGATCGATGTCTACCATGTTCCCATCGCCTGCGCCGCCGACCGATATCGGCGCGTCGGCAATGAGACAGCCCTTTATTATTGCCTTGGCTTCAACAGTGCGGCTCATAGTTTGCCCTCCACGGAATATTTATCAAAGACAGCCTCGCAGAAGATATCCAGAAAAATGGAGATTGCGAAAACGCTGAGATCTTTCTTGATAGCGTCATCAAGCGCCGTATCCTCTGCCATTGCCTTCCATAGATCGATCGCGCCGCCGGTAACTTTTTTCAGCCAGACAATCCAACTCCCGCCCCACGCCCTCGTGAACTGACTGCGCGAGGCTTGCGCATCAAACAGGGAAGTGACCGGCGAAACATCGCCTGTTTCTGACATTGCCGCGGCTATCTCCCTCAACTGGCCAAACTGGCTCGCGGTTGGAGCATTTTTGCGATCGACATTTTCGAAGAACCCCAAAACATCTTCCTTGTTCCATATATAGTCTGAGACAACCCTGCGAATGGTTTTGGCAAACGCTGACTTGACATATTCTCTCTTCAGACCTCGCAGGAATTGTCCCTCTTCCTCGCTAAGCGGCGCCTGCTCGTGCGCGCCGTGTTTCCCGCTCTCATACGGCATTTGGGAAATCGCAGCGTTTTTATCACAGAGAAACCTCGGATTCAGCAGCACACGGCCATAACCCTCCGACAACCTGTCCCCGACGCCTTGGAACAATTTCTTCTCCGCCGCGTTCCAGTCGAAGTTGCATTCGTCGAAACCCATAACCTCGAAAAGAAAGACGCTTCCGGCCTGAATATAGACGAGCGAAGGGCGTGGAAGCCCCCATTTGGAGTGCCACGACTCGCGCCTGCCGAAACGGATGCAGTGTCCTCGATCGCCGCCTAGCGGGTTTGTGCCGTCAAAATTCACGTCTTTCAAGGATACGCCCAGCGTATGTGCCAGCGCGTCCCTGAAATCGTCCGCGCTGCCAGAAAAAGCCAGCGTGCTCTCATTTCTTACAAGTGTATCAGACGTAAGGTAGGCCACGATGTATTTCTTCTTGTCATTTCCACTCGGCAATTCGCCGGTAATGGAAGGTGTGCTTGAAATTCCGGCGAACGTGATTTTCACGCTTCCGTACTCATCCTTCTTCGACTGACCGATGGAGGTGGTCGATTCTCTCGCGAGTTCATTTATAAAATTCGCTTTATCCCGTATGCCGTTCCAAAATGTCCCGGATATCCTTATCGTGCCTCGGAGTTTCAATCCGGGCTTGATGGCCTCATACGTATACGGGCCGCCGGAGTCCTCCGACGGGTGTTGTTTTTCGTCGTCTACAGTATTGTGCGTTCGGTATATCATGATATCGTCACTGTCCGATGAAGAGAGCACGACGGTTCCGTCAATTGGGGCGGCAAAGCCGAAACGGATGTCCTTCATCTGTTTTGTTCCTTCATAGATGGTTACAAGCCGGTTTATTATTTTACCGGTTCCTTCTTTTTCCTTCGAATATGAAAATGGCACAGGATAGGCTAAGCGTCCGTCGGATTCTGGATAAAATGGCCCGACTGAGAACTCGCCTTTGCTTATGGCTTCGCCAACCTGCGCGGAGGCCTTTTTCGCGAAAAACGGCAGGAGCAGCGTCCCAGGTATGTATCCCTCGCTCCGAACTACGTTGCCCAGAGCGGCACGATTCACTATTACGGGCTGCAGCGTCTCCAGAACATATTCGAGTTCGATGAACTCGCTGTTATCAGGTGTTTGTCCGGACCGTGCGGGTTGCCCCTCTTTTCCGTCCGCCGTGTCAATCAGACTTAATTTGCATTGCCCGGCGCCCCTGCGGCGATGCCCCCCGATCCGCCTGGTCGCCTTGATCGCGTCGCTAAGAAGTTTCTCTTCTTCCGGAGACAGTGTTCCCTCGATATTGACTCTCGCGCGGAGCACGCTGCCGCCGCATACCTCCTCGCGGGAGAAGAGGTGTTCGACAGCAGTCCTTCCGGTGGCTCTGTCGATTTTTATCCCAGGCTGAACGATAAACAGAGCTTGTTTGAGCCCTTCCTGGCATAGGAAAATGTTTTTGAGGCTATCCGAAAAAACAGCGTTCTCCACGCCGATCTTCGCGGAAATGAGTTCGTCCCTTTGGGCCGGTTGTCCGCCAAAGAGCGATTTAAGCGCTTTATCCCATTTTGAGCCTTTTTCGGCCTTGTCCCGCACGCTTGCGACAAGTTCCGCGCTGTCTCGCAATATCCCGGCAAGCGTTTTTCCAGGAATGTAGGGAAGTCCGCTCTCGTCTCTGAGGACCGTCCTGTCGATGCTTCCCGGTATTCCCGCGCCGGAGCCGACATGCCAGTCCGTCTCGAATTTAATCTCAAGAATTTTATTCATCCTCGCCGCCTCCTTTTGTCAGCGTCCCGCAGCCTCCAAGGAATTCAGCGGCTTCAAGCGCGTCAAGGA
>JAISLO010000201.1 GCA_031290815.1 Synergistaceae bacterium
GTGTGCTCTTCCGATCTCATTCAAGATAAAAATGGCATACTGTACGTCAAGTTCGCCTATGAGAACAAGGCCACGGTGACCGGCTACATCGGCAATGCGATCACGCTCGTCATTCCGCGGACCATAAATCTCGGCGAGGTTCAATGCGAGGTCGCGGCCATAGATCCCCGCGCGTTCGCCCGCCGGGGAACACTGAAGAGCATATTCCTCCCGCAGGGCATGAAGACAGCCATTGACGGAGCGTTCGGAGGGGGAGCGGGATTCCTCACAGTGTACGGCGAGATAGAGTCTCAGCCGGAGGGGCTGAGGCGAACGGCGGGCGGTTCCGCCTCGAATGCGTTTGCGTACTGGGGCGTCAAGGGCGGAAAGTTCGCGCAGGACAAAAACGGAATACAGTACGTGAAGATAACCGATGACAGCGTAATGGTCGCCCGCTACGTGGGAAAAGCCGCGTCTCTCTCGATACCGGCGGAGACTGCCATCGGGGGAGTGTCGTGCTCGGTGGATGAAATAGGGGACGGCGCGTTCTTCGACAGCAAATCCTTGACGAGCGTGACCATTCCCCAGAGCGTCAAGTTCGTTGGAAGGGCATTCAACAATAACCCGCAGGTAATGGTCATATACTGCGAGACGAGGAAAGAACCGGAAAACTGGTCGCGGAACTGGAACTCCGAACATCCTGCGTATTGGAACGTCAAAAGCGGCGACATCGCGCATGACGGAAGCGGCACATATTATTTGAAGGTTCAGAACTCGAAGGCGACGCTGACTCGTTGCACGAGCGCCGCCGCGTCGATCGAAATACCGTCTGAGATAACGATCAACGGCGGGAAAATCAAGGTGACGGATATCGGAGAAGGTGCCTTCCTCGGCCGGTCGTCGCTGGTGAACGTCGTCATTCCGGACACCGTCAGGACCATCGGCAATAGAGCGTTCTGGGGCTGCGCCGCGCTGACCGGCATCGAAATTCCGAGAAGAGTTACAGCCATCGGAGATTACGCTTTCTACTCCTGTTCCTCCCTGCCCGAGGTTGAAATACCCAACGGAGCGAGCGAAATCGGCAAACTCGCGTTCGCCGCCTGCGCGTCGCTGAGGCGGGCATCGATTCCAAGCAGTGTGAGGTCCATCGGAGAGCAAGCCTTCGCCGGATGCGGTTCCCTTTCGATATACTGCGAGGCGAGGTCCGCGCCGAATGGCTGGAGCTCGAACTGGAACCCGGACGCCAGGCCGACCGTTTGGAACGTCTCGCGCAGGAACCTGTCCAGCGCCGGAAGGGAAGAGCCCGACACGATAGAGACGGCCGGCTCCTCCTCGGAATATATCCCCCTGGGCTGGGAATCACTCATGAAGCGCAATGACGCATACGGAAGGCTGAGATATCGGAGCTGGCGGCGGAATCCGATTTCGACCGGACGTTGACGGCGAGGCTCTGGGATCAGGCTTTTTCGCCCTTTCCAGAATAGATCGTGAGTATGACCGAGGTGACTATCATTACGGCGGAGACGGCGACCTCCGGTGTGAGGGCCTCCTCGGCGAACAGCCAGCCCAGGATCACGGCGACTATCGGGTTTACAAAGGTATGGGACGCCACCCTTGCCGTGGGCTGGGTTTTCAGGAGGAACATGAACGCGGAGTAAGCAAAGATAGAGCCGAATGTGATGAGGTATATGAGCGCGGCTATGGAGTCGGCCGAGGCCTCTCCGAGGCGTGTATAGTCACGGTTTATGAGGGATGCGGCGAGAAGGATGCCCCCGCCTGACATCATCTGCATCCCGGAGGCCATGCCGCTGTCGGGGTGGGTGTCGGACGATCTTGCGAACAGCGAGCCGAGTACCCACGCGAAACCGCCGAGCAATACCGCGCCGGCGGACAAGAGATACATCGAACGCGGCGCGCCGGCATTGACTGACGCCTCCGGATCCGCGAATATGAGGACGGCGCAGCCGGCGAAACCGATCAACTGCGCGGCCAGCGTTTTAGGCGTCGGCCTTCCTCCGGCGAAGAAGAGCCAGTCCAAGATGACGAACCATGCCGGCTCGATCGAGATGATGAGGGCTGCCACCGAACTTGGCAGGGTCAGTTCGGCCCATGAGAGCGCCATGAACGACACGAAGAATGAGAGAAATCCGCTCCGCACCGCCGACACCCAGTTTGAGCGGGTCGGAGCCCTGACCCCCTTGAACCACGAGTAGAGCATCAAAGCGCCGCCGGCCGCGAGAAATCTTGTCGAGCTGGCGAAAAACAGCGGCAGCGTTTCGATGGAGACGCTTATGGCAAGGTAAGTTGAGCCCCATATAAGATAGATGGCCATGTAGGAGACGGCCAACTTGAGCTTCAAAATTCCGGCGCTTCCGATTCTAATGACGGATTCCCCCTCCGAGCCTCAAAGTTACTCCCATACCCAGGGCAAACGCGCTAGAATCATATCGGACTGGTCCCCCTGCGGGCGTGAGCGGAGTCCGCGATCTAAATTTCGACGCGGCAGCCCCGCTCATGGAATTATCTTTCCAGGGTTCAATATGTGGTTGGGATCAAACGCCCTCTTGATGTTTTTTATCAGATCGACGCAGGTTTCGCCCAAAAAGATCGGCGAGTACTTTGCCCGCTTGAGCCCGATCCCGTGCTCCCCCGAAAGCGCGCCGCCCAATCTCCGGACGATATGGTACAGATCCAGCCTCATGGCGTCCGCCCTGGCAAAGAGGTCGGACCGGCCGTCCTCCTCTGCTGGGAAGACCGTCATGTGAATGTTGCCGTCGCCGATGTGCCCGTAAGCGTTATAAGAGGCCCGATGCCTTTCCGCCAGCCCTGGCAGCTCATCCATGAACGCCGGTATAGCGCCGCATGGGATCACTATGTCCTCCTTGGAGAGAAGGGGCATCGAGATCGTCCACTCCTCCTCCGCAACGAGATGCCTTATCTCCCATATTCTATCCCGCGCGTTTCTGTCATCCCCGACAAACACCTCGAGCGCGCCGCACTCGACGCAGACATCCCCTACCCTATGCGCGTCGCGCCAGAGCTGTTCATGCTCCATCCCGTCGACCTGGATTATGAGGTATGCAGCCGCGCTGGCGCTGAAGGGTATTTCAATGCCAGTGAACTTCTCCACGTTCAAAATCGACTGCCTGTCCATGAATTCGATGGAGGACGGCATTACCCCGCTCTTCGTAGCGACGAGGGACGCCAGCCTGACGGCAGACTCGATGTCCGGCATCGGCGCGAGCAGGTCCATCACGCACTTAGGAAGCGGCAGCAGGTTCAGTATTATCTTGGTCACCACCGCCAGCGTGCCCTCCGAGCCCACTATGAGGCGTATAAAGTCATATCCCGTGACGTCCTTGCGCCTCTTGCCGCCGAACGCCGTCACCCTGCCGTCGGGCAGAACGACCTCCAGTCCAAGGACATGCGCTCCCGTCGCCCCGTACTTTATCACCTTGTTCCCCCCGGCATTTTCAGCGACGTTGCCTCCGATGAAGGATATATCCCCGCTGCACGGGTCTCCGGCGTAGAGCATTCCATGTTCCCTCGCGGCCTTGGTTATCTCGGCGGTAATCACTCCCGGCTCGGCAGTGAGAGTCCTGTTTATCTCGTCCACCTCGATAATCCTGTTCATCCGCTCCATCGAGAGGACGATCCCCCCCAGCGCCGGCACTGCGCCGCCGGAGAGACCAGTGCCTGCGCCCCTCGGCGTGACAGGGATCATATTTCGGTTCGCGTAGCTCATGAGCGAGGATACCTGCTCCGTAGTCTGCGGAAAGCAGACGGCCTCAGCGGGGTAATCACGCTCAAACCAGGGCAAGGTCTCGTCGGCGGAGTACGCCGCGCACTTCTCGCTGTCCACAGTAACGCCGGACGGACCGAGGATGTCCTTCAAATCCGCCGCAACTCTCTCCGTGACTGGCGAGTAAACGGTTCCGCGCGCCGCTCGATCCTTCACAAGCCTCTCCCCCTCTATTTTTCCCAGACCTGCGGCTGCATTGTCCGGGTCCTCAGCATTTTTCGCCGTCACAACCGACGGCTAAAACTTCCCAAAGTTCAGGTATGGACATTGTACGATATACAAATCAAATCACAAAGTGTTTTCTCGAACCATATTTGCCGTCTGTCAATAACATCATTTTATACGACTCATTGCGGATAACTGATTTTCATTTCCATAAATTGCCGCATAACCAATTGTGTTTTTATACAATGAAAGGTCCGGACTTTTATGTAATAATTCTAAACAGCGTACGCACGATAAGTTCAAGTCGATGGTCATTCTAAAGTGGTACGTTGTCTTATCGCCCTGTTCATGCCGATTCGACTTCAATCGAGCGCTAGCGCTAAGGGAATGGCCGATCTGGAGGCTGTCGTTGTGTCATATAGATATAACGGAAGGTGGTGTTTTGTGATGATAAGACCCGTGTGGGGCGTGTTCATTGTGCTGTCGATCATGATCTTATGCGTGTTCCTTACGGCATCTGCCATGATCTCGATGGTGGCGTGATCACCAAACGAAACTTTTGAGAATACAACGCTGGGCAAATTGCATTTGTTCAGTTTCGTTTCTTCTTTTTGGGAGAGTTATAATTGAGCGCCTTTACCATGTCCGGGCGATCCGGCAGGAACTTCAACGGATCCTTTTTTGCTCCGGCAAGCCTGACCTCGAAGTGCAAGTGATCTGTCGTCGCCCTGCCGGTTCTCCCGACGGTGCCTATGAACTCGCCCCTCTTTACCATTTGCCCCATCTTTACGAGTATTGTGTCACAGTGAGAGTATAGTGTGTGCATTCCGTTGTCGTGCTTGATTATGACAACTTTGCCGTAGCCGCTGAATGCTCTTCCGCCGTTCGCGGCCACCGAGACCACTCCGTCCAAAGCCGCTGATATCGGGGTGCCCCGCTTCGTCACTATATCGATGGCGCCGTGTCTTCTCTTTTTTCCTCTCGGCGAGTTGAACGTAGAATAGATGGCCCCTTCGACGGGCCATTGAAGGCCGCTCGGTCCAATTTCCCCCGCGACGGACATCTTTCCGGCCAAGAGTGGTTTCGCCGCCTGAGTCGGTTTTTTCTCGGCGGGTTTAGCCGCAACAGCTGGTTTGGGCTTTTCCGCGTTTTTGTTTTTCGGGGCCGGTTTAACAGGCTTGCTGATTTTGGCATCGGCGGGCAGGGCCGACGCGACTTTAATCGCGATGTCGATGTCACTCAGAGGCTTGGGGTTCGAATCCGCCTGCGGCCGGCTTTCTGATGGAAGCATAGCGGCTGTTTCGGTCGCCTGCTTCATCAGGTCCGCGATTCCCTTGATGGACGAGACGGCGATCTCGGCATGGCTTACCGCTTTCGCCTTTTTCTCGGCAAACGAGTACTTTCCTGGCGTTATCTCCGCGATATCTAGCGCGCCCTGAGGCGAGTGAATATTGGCGGATGCGGCATCATTTTGTATTGCGGCAGTTATAACGACGAGCAAGATGACCACGGCCAAATGAAGGATTCTCTTGAAGACGCTCGACTTTGAGTAAGAGATGTTTTGTGTTTTAAGCAGGTTAGTCATTG
>JAISLO010000202.1 GCA_031290815.1 Synergistaceae bacterium
CCGCATCAGTTGTCGGGCGGCATGAGGCAGCGCGTCATGATCGCCATGGCCCTCTGCTGCAAGCCGGACATACTGATCTGCGACGAGCCGACGACCGCGCTCGACGTGACTATACAGGCCCAGATCATCTCCTTGATAGAGGATTTGAAGAGCAGAACAGGGACCGCAGTTATGATGATAACCCACGATTTGGGGGTCATTTCCGGCATCTCGGACAGGGTGATCGTCATGTACTCCGGGCGGATCATCGAGGAGGGAACCAAGATGGATGTCCTGACCAATCCCATGCATCCCTACACGGAGGGCCTTTTGAACGCCGTTCCCCGAATCGATCGTGACTGTGACGAGCTTCAGGTCATCCCCGGCATGGTTCCTAACCCGGCCTTTCTGCCCAGAGGCTGTCACTTCCGGCCGCGCTGCGCGTACGCTCGGGACATCTGTTTCAGAGAACCGCCTTCGGCTGAGGACTCCGGCGCTGGCAGCACGGGCCCGCGATATGTTCGATGCTGGAAATATCTGCCCGATTGGGGAGGCCAGCCAGATGCCTGAGCCCCTGCTCGCGGTAAAAGAACTTCGCAAGTGGTTTCGGGTTTCAAGCGGGCCGCTGTCTCACTCCGGCGGTTACGTGCGCGCCGTGGACGGGATAGATATGACCGTGGACGCCGGCGAGACCGTCGCTCTGGTGGGCGAGTCGGGCTGCGGAAAATCGACGCTGGGACGCACGATAGTCCGCCTCCTGGAGCCGACGTCAGGGAGTGTCCGCTTCGATGGGGACGATTTGGCGAACCTGAAGGGCGAGGCGCTGCAAAAAAAACGAAGGGACATCCAGTTCATCTTTCAAGATCCCTTCGCCTCGCTCGACCCGAGGATGACCATAGGGGACGTGATCGGCGAACCCCTCGACATCCACAGGGCCTGTCCCGACAGGGCCGCCCACGCGGCCCGCATAAGCGAGCTGATGCGGACCGTGGGCCTCAATCCCGACTACGCCTCCCGCTACGCCCACGAGTTTTCCGGCGGCCAGCGGCAGAGGATAGGCATTGCGCGGGCCATCGCGCTGAACCCCAAACTCATAGTCTGCGACGAACCTGTCTCCGCTCTCGACGTTTCAATTCAAGCCCAGATAATAAACCTGCTTAAACGCCTGCAGGAGAAATTCGGCATGGCGTATATTTTCATCTCCCACGACCTCAACGTCGTGCGCCACATATCCGACAGGGTCTGCGTGATGTACCTGGGCAGATTCGTAGAGACTGCCGGCAAACGCGACCTCTTCGACTCGCCCGCGCACCCATACACCCAAGCCCTTCTCTCCGCGATACCTATCACAGACCCCAGGATAAAGAGAGAGAAGATCGTCCTCACCGGAGACCTCCCAAGCCCGGCCAATCCTCCTCCAGGCTGTCACTTCCACACCCGCTGCCCGATATCAGACGACATCTGCCGCAAGGAAGCGCCAAAAATGACCGACGCAGGCGAAGGGCACCGCTTCGCGTGTCACAGGACGGATATGCAGAGATATGGTATTATTTTTCCATGAGCAACAAACATTACAACGTATCACACCCGCAAGGGAAGCAGCGTTCCAAGATTTCAAGGTGTTTGCCATGACTCAGAATACGGCTGTGGCGGAGTTTGTATCCTGTTGGTATAATGACTCGGTTTGGATGGGCGGATCGCGAAACTTAGGGGGTAGATGGGATGTCTTCAAAAATTGCTGTCAGAAACGTAATTCTGCTCCTGGCGCTTGTTGCGTTGTTTTTTGCGCATCGCGGGACTGCCGTTGCGGCGTCAACCCCGGCCGGGTTTGTGGAAAACCTCGAGCGCACCGTCACTATAATGAGGGAAGGACATGAGAGCGAGCTCGACCGAGGTTCGGGAGTCAACACCTTCGACATCATAGAGACTGGTATGATGGGCTACGCGATGATCAAGCTGATAGACGGCACTTTGATAGAACTTGGCCCAAACAGCGAGGCATACATCGTGGACATCGCGTTCATGCCGGATACGGCGAGGCTTCACATCGACATAAGCAGGGGAGTTGCCAGACTGCGCACTGGGTCGATCGGCCTGAAAAACCCGTTTGGGATCAACATCACTACGCCGAGAAGCGTGGTGACGGCAAGCAACTGCGAGCTGATCTTCGGGGTGGAAGACGAAGCCGAGACGATGGACATCGTCTGGATGCCGAAAGGGCCAAAGGTGAGCGTCTTCAACGTGGGCACCGGCGACCTGCTGGAGGTAAAGCGCTCACATGTTGTCGTCTCGACGGACATCGACAACAATATGTCCGTGGCGGACATCGAGTACGAGGAGTACGAGAACGAGGAATAAAGATCAAAGCGTCCGGCCGCTTGCATCACAATCACGCATGCGGCCGGCTTGGGCGAAGGCCCCTGTGAGATCAGGAAGCGGCCGCCTCCGCATCCTTTACGAGATCTGACACCGTCCGCATCCAGCTTGGTATGTCTATTCTCTGGGGACAGTGCTCAGTGCAGGCGCCGCAGTTGACGCAGTGATGAGCCTGGGATTTCTCTCCGAGGATGTCATACTCCAGGCAGAGGGTCAACTCGTTGCGCGGGTCGCCCTTTCTCTGGCAGTAGTTGTTGTAGATCATGAGGACCTTTGGGATGTCCACGCCAGCAGGGCAGTCCATGCAGTACCTGCACGACGTGCACGGAATGGTCGACGCGAGCTTGTACGCCGCAAGGGCGCGGCCGATGACCTCGTGCTCGTACGGCGAGAGCGGCTTGAAATTCTTCATGGTTCGAAGGTTGTCCTCCAGTTGAGGCATCCGAGTCATGCCGCTCAAAACGGTGAGCACTTCAGGGAACGAGGCCGCATAGCGCACGGCCCACGACGCGGGACTCGCATCCGGAACGGCATCCTTTAAAATCCTCACGGCCTCGTCGCAGAGCGTGGCCAAAGCGCCGCCGCGCACCGGCTCCATCACGACTATGGGAATCCCCTTCCCCTTTAAAATCAGGTATTGCCGCCGCGCGTCCTGCAACTCCCAATCCACGTAGTTGAACTGGATCTGAACGAAGTCCCAGTCGTACTGATTCGCGAATCTCTCCAGCAGCTCCGGCCTGTCGTGGAAGGAGAACCCTAGATGTCTTATCCTTCCCTGTCTTTGAAACTCCTTCAACTGCTCGTAGATCCTGTTCCTTTCGACTATACTTGTTCGCTCCTCGTTTATATTGTGGATGAGGTAATAATCGAAGTAATCTACGCCGCACCTCGCGAGCTGTTCGTCAAAGAGCCTTGGGACATCGGACTCCTTCTCGACGAACCACGTCGGAAGCTTGTCCGCCAGGTTGAACGAACCCCTCGGATACTTCGCCAGCGCATTGCCGATGAAGGATTCAGATTTCTCCTGATGATATACGTATGCCGTGTCGAAGTAGTTCACGCCGTTTTCCACCGCGCGATCGATCATCCTCCCGGCATATTCCGCATCGATTTCCTGAGTATCTCCGACAAGCGGAAGCCTCATGCATCCGAAACCCAGCAATGATATGCGCTCATCGCTGTTCTTATAAGTCCTTGTCTCCATAAAATTACAATCTCCTTTTTTTATAGAAAATAACGGGTCACCTAATTATATTACAACTCGGCGTTTTTCGCCAGAGTAAATAAACGGCCCTGAAGCACAGGGGAAAAGCTGGAAAAAACCGTGGGCTCCGCCCCACGCCCCGCAAGGGGACCAGTCCCCTTGACCCCATAGACTTTTCACAGTCCCGATTTCAAACCGGTGTGATTCACGGGGCTTGTCGGAGCGTCCCGAACTCCCTCCTGAGTTTTGCGAAGAGGTACAGGAAAAACGACAGCGACACGAAGCTGGCGAGAAAAAACGACAGCGACTGAAACCACCATATATATGACAGCGAGAATATCCTGGCAAAAATCCACGCCGCCGAGACTCGGAATACGACGGAGCGCAGCAGTTGAGAAACCGTTCCAAAGAAGGAGTACCCGGTGCCCACGAAAAAGCCGCTGGAGAGCACCAGAAAAATGTTAAACGGATAACCGGGAACGGAAGCCCGTATCGATTGGGAGGCCATCTTCTCTATCTCCGGCGCGGGCTTG
>JAISLO010000203.1 GCA_031290815.1 Synergistaceae bacterium
TGCCCATGCGCTGGTTGAAGATGTGAGACGAAGCTGAGTAAACCGCGCCCATCACCTCGACCGTGGACGGCGCCTCCGGCACGTTTATCGCGTCTCCGTCCTCCAACTCCACGTCCCACACCGTTCCTCGCATCGCGTCGGGAACGTCCAGCTTGACGACTACCCTGCCAGGTATGTCTACATTGCGGAGCCTGTCTATCAACTCGCGCCGTCTATCGCTCTCCTGGGCTGCCAATTGAGCGCTTCTGTCGCCGGGCGTCGAGCTCTCGGCCTCCGTCAGGTCCCTCTCCAATTGATCCGCAACCCTGTTCATCTCCTTGCGCTGCTCGACGGCAACCCTCCTTCTGGTGAACATCGTCCCCCTCAGGCTGGCCTTGGGCGTAAAACCGCCGCAGCGGCGCAGCAGATCCGATATCCTCTCGCCCTTTATCACGGCGTAGGTCCCAGGGTACATGACCTCACCCGTCACCCTGACGATGCGCTGTGTCTCCCACTCCGGGATGATATGAACCATCAGGTAATCGTTCAGCTGCAACGGTATGTTGTCCGACGGACTGCCCCTCAATGCCTCGTGAACGTTGATCTGCAATCTGGTCGTCACCGGCCCGCCCTGCGTGGGGGTAACTCGCGTCAGCTCGGCCCGTTCCGACGCGGTCACAAGCAGCCCGCCGGCCTGAGATATCAGATCGCTGACGCGGGTCACTCCCGGCGTGACGCCGTATGTCCCCGGGCGGCCAACCGGACCAGATATCCGAACGAACGTCGGGATGTCTATGACCGGGAACAGGCGAAGCACGTCCCCATCGGCGAGGATGGATCGCGACATCTCGGCCACACTGCCCTCGAATACCGAGCGATAGTAGGAATCCTGTATCTTGTAATATTGAACGCGGCCCTTGAATGTCTGTGCCGAAATGCCGCCGGCAAGATAGAGCAGTTCGTCGAGCGTAGTGCTGCCCTTCAGCTCATAGACGCCCGGACGGCGAAGCTCCCCGGCAAGGCCGACCAGAGGACCGACCGGCGGAACGAAGATGACGTCCTCGGCCTGAAGCCTGACGTCCTTCGTCTTGTCGCCCTTCAAAAGAAGGTCGTACATGTCGAACGTGGTTATTGTGATACCACCGCGCTTGAGCTGTATGGCGCGGAGCGTGCCGGAGCCGGATGGACCTCCAGACGCGAGCAGGGCGTTGACGAGCGTCGCGAACGACGACACGGTATAAGCTCCCGGCCTCCTGACGTCGCCCGTTACATAGACTGTGACGGCTCGCAGCGCCCCCATCGAGACGTTTAACTTGTAGTCCGTGAAGTATTTGTCAAACCCGTCCTTCAGCGCTCTCTTGGCCTCTTCGAGCGTGTATCCGGCCAGCCGGACCGAGCCTATGTGCGGGACAATCCCCTGCCCATCGCGGTTTATCTTTACGTTGTAATTTCCCTCGATCATGCCCCAGAGTGTTATCACGAGCTCGTCATCCGGGCCCAGGATATACCCCGAGGAAACCGGCACCTTATCGACTGGAGCATAGGTCGAAGAGGGCTGCTTGAAAAATGACATCCCATATCGCGGAAGCTTGCGAAGCAAAGAGCCCACGGGGTTTGGTATCACTCCCGCCGTGTCGAGCATCTGGTCGAAATACTGGTTCACCTCTGCCGTGCTGACGCCCTCTCCGTCCAATGACTGCGACAAGTCAGGCGCTGGTAAAGCCGGTCCGGCGGCCGAGGCCGTTTGAACGGACTCGACAGGCGCGGAATCGATGCCGGTCTGTATCGGCGACGCTGGCGCTTGAGCCGAAGCGGTTGCATCCGCGGCGGCGAACGATATGCCGATCGAGGGAGCCAGGATTATAAACATGCACAGAATAAAGGCTGAAAGTCTTTTCAAAAGACGCTACCTCCAAAAAATATAAGGCTGATTTTTTAGTTCGTGGGCTCCGTCCACACCCGCCAGGGAGCTTAGCTCCCTGGACCCTGTCAATGGGGTCAAGGGGACTGAGTCCACTTGCGGGGTCTGGGGCAGAGCCCCAGGTTATTTAATGATGTAACCCGTCAGACCTCGAATGCTCTGCTCGCTTGGTTCCGATAGCTCAAAGGAGCAGTATTCCTCCAGAATCTTTTCCACGTTCTGTTTTAGTTCGCCCGGTCGAAACTGTGACAGCATCCTCTCCGGGTTTTTCCAGCTTCCGGGTTCTCGTCCGGCGTCGATACGCCACGTTGAAAGAAGGGGCACGTCTTGCTCCCATACATACGCGCTCGAATTTCCCAGCCAGCTCCCGAACCAGCGTTCAGCTGGCAACTCCAGATGGATGCCGGCCGCCGTGAAATCCTTGCCCGGCGAGAGGCGATCCGTCCTCGACACCCAAAATCCCACTGAGGAGTCGTCCCACCTTCGGATCAATGAGAGCTTTGCTCCCGTATCCGAATCTATAAAGCGCCCATAATCGACCTCGACATCGAGGTTCATGTCCGGAAAAACATATCCCGCCTGCACCCACCAGACCGGCTGCCACGGATCCCCGCTCTCTTTATAGTTCCCGCTCGATACGTACTCCAATCTTCCGTCCGGGAGACCGGCGAAGCTCAGAGGATCTCTGTCTCTCACCATTCCGATCCGCGCTCCGCCCCACAATCGGCCGTTTCGGGAGTAAACCCGCGCCCATTGATTGACACCAAACCAGTTCTCGTCCAGCCACCCGGCCTCGCTCAACGACCAGATGTCGAGGCCGCCGCTGTTCCCCTTCAAGCTTGTCGAACTTGCCAAACTTGCCAAATAGCTTATTACCGCCTGATGAAGTCGGACCCGGTCATTCATCTCCGGCTCCCACCATATATCGACGTCGTTGAAGATTGGGACGCGGACATCCGTGTACGCGCCCCATCCGTTCGAGGAACGCCTCTCGTAAATCAGATCGATGTTCCACCGGCTCTGGTAGTCGTCGTCAAGTGTCTGATCTATGCGAGGCTCGAAGGCAATCATGGCCTTGAAATCCTGTTTCGCTCGTTTTTGAAGCGACCTGCCGCCGTAAAATACCCACTCCGCGTCAAGATCGCTCATCAACCCGCGCTCCGCCCACTCGAACCTTGCCGATTCCAACGGAGACGCTTGGGCCAAGCTCCTGGTGCGAATGGCATACAGCGTGTCCCCTGGAAACACGGCGGATATCACCGGAATGCCTCTCACCCTCGGGACCAGGCGTACCTCGTCGAGATGAGGAGAGACGGCCGCGATCACCACCAGTACGCGAACCATAGCTTCCGCCTGCGACGAATGGCCGTAGTTCTCATAGGCGACCAGGATCTTCCGTTCGCCCACCGCCGTCTCGATGTCTCGCACCCTCACGTATTGCGACAGTGCTTCAACGATGCTCTCACAGATTCGTTCCGGATCCGTGTCCGCCCACTCAGCAATGCGGTGCGTACCAGGCGCTTCAAAGGACTTGTCCTTCGGCGTTCC
>JAISLO010000204.1 GCA_031290815.1 Synergistaceae bacterium
CGCTCTGAGTGTAAAATAATCTCTCGGTTGTGAACGCAGTTTAAAAACATGGAGGATCGCGGTTTGCATAATCATCGAATCGAGTTCAGCAGAAG
The DNA here is from genome assembly GCA_031290815.1 of Synergistaceae bacterium. Lineage (GTDB taxonomy): Bacteria > Synergistota > Synergistia > Synergistales > Synergistaceae > JAIRWR01. The sequence goes on from JAISLO010000204.1 coordinate 96, forward strand.
GGGCTTGAAAAAATTTTTGAAGCTCTCCCGTGTAGTGGTAAGGGCGGAGTTCCGCACTATGATCACGGTCTGCATAGGGCTGTCCATATACGTGTTCGGCGTGATGGAGTTCACCGTTCCTTTTCGTTTTCCCGACTCTGGGGTCACTGGCATCGCGGTTCTGCTGAGGTATTCCGCGGGAATTTCGCTTCCGGTGTCGATTGCCGCCGCCAACGTCCTGCTGTTGGTGTGGGCGTGGCGTGAGCTGTCTCTGAGATTCGTCCTGTGGTCGATCTTTTCGGTCGCCTATACCACACTGCTCATGCACTTCATGGATGAAATCCCCTTCCCCCACACGGATCAGAGGCTGCTCATCGCCCTGATAGGCGGGGCGGTCAAGGGATACGGCAGCGGGCTCGTAATCAGGGCAGGCGCGTCGGGCGGCGGTTTGGACATAGTGACGCTGTACCTCAGAAAGAAGTTCGGGGTCGAGGTCGGAAAGTACAACTTTTACATCAACATGGTCATAATAGGCGCAAGCGCCTTTGTCGTCGGAGTAGAGAACGCCATGCTCGGGCTCATAGGAGCGTACGCGTCGAGCGTGTCGATGGACAACGCCATAACCGAGTTCGACAAGCGCAGGCTCATCCTGGTCGTCACAAGGGATCCGGCTCCGATAGTGGAGTACATAAGCTCAGATCTCATGAGGGGGTCCACTATAATAGACGCGCACGGCGGATATTCCGGCGACTTCCGCCCCATGGTGATGTGCGTCCTGACGAGACGCCAGGCGGTCGACCTCAAGAGATTTCTGTCGGAGAAACACCCGGGGACATTCATGATCGTCACCGACGCGAGCGAGGTACTCGGCAAAGGCTTCAAATCGTGGCGGCGATAGGGGCATGACGGAGGGCAGAGAGTCTTTCATTTTCAAAACGTTCCGCAGGCTGACGGCCGTGAAGAGCGCGCGCGGAGTCTCGTTCATGCTCACCGTCCTGCCGTTCATCAGCAAGCCCCTGGGATATTTCAGGACGCTCATAATTGCCTGGATTTTCGGGACTTCGGCGGGGATGGACTCGTTTCACCTCGCCAACAGCATAATCTCGCTCTTCGCGGGCAGCATCGGAAGCGCCATGCAGGGAGCGGTGCTGCCGGAGCTCGTGCGCATGAGGAGCGAGACGGGCAGCGACGAGTGCAGCAGGTCGCTGATCGCGTTATCCGCATGGGTGGTGTCGGCGCTGACGGCTCTGTTTTGCGCGGCCCTGTTGATCGCCCCCGGAGTCCTGATAAAAGTATTCGCTGGCGGGTTTGACTCCGAGAGGATCAGGATGGGGGCGCTCATGCTCTGGTGGCTCATTCCGATTGCGGTGGTAGTTATGTGCAAGCCCGTCGCCGACATTTGGGCTCTGTTCACCGAACGCTATACGCTCTCATCGATCTGCACGCTGCCATTCAACTTCATCGCCATTCCCGCGCTGCTCATAAGCATTCCGCTGATCGGGGTCTACTCCGTCGCGTTCAGCATGAGCGTCTCTCACGTGATTCTGTTCGCCCTGTTCCTCTGGGTCATGCACGGCGTGCCGTTCAGGTTCAGGCGCGACCGCCTGCCGCTTCCGAGCCTTCTGAGGATAGGAAAGGGCATCCTGTTTATTGCGACGTTCTTGGCCGCCGGCGCTTTTTTCATGGTCGTAGACCGTTATTTCGCATCGAGGCTTCCGGGCGGCTCGGTCGCCGCCATCAGCTATGGCGCTGTGATCATCGGTGTCATAACGCTTTTTTCAGATTCGTCCATGGTGTTTTTTTTGACAAAGCTGAGCGGAGCCGTCGCCGCCGGCGAGGATGAGTCCGTAAGGATAACCAAGACTGCCCTCGCGATATCCTTCGCTTACTTCATACCGGTGAGCCTCTTCATATCCTCTGCGGCGCGTCCGATAGTCTCGCTGCTGTACGGTTGGGGGAACTTTGGCTCGGGTTCGATCGACATGACTGTGACGGCCGTCTCGACATACTGCCTGGGCGTCATGTTCTCGATCCCCTCGGGTGTGCTTGGCCGTTACGCGCAGGCAATTCAAAGGGTCGAAACTACCGTTGTGCTGACGTTTCCCCTCATTGCGTTAAACTGGTTTCTGGACTGGCTGCTGGTCGACAGATGGGGAATCTTTGGGCTGGCGCTCGCCACCAGCTTCACGCAGATTATGGGCTTTGTCCTCTATTACGCGGCGCTCATCGGCATCAGAGGGCTTCCATCGTTTATGATCAGGTCGGGTTTTTTTCAGCAGGTCCTCCTCTCGGCAGCGTTCGCCGCGGCATCGCTCTGGTCGGGATCGTTCGGTCTGGCTGTCCACAGTATTTCGGCCCTGATAATCGCGCCAATATACTTTTGGGCCGCCGAACGACTTGGCATCATGCCCTGCGTACCCGAACACTGGAGGCCTATGAAACTGGCTTCGTTTCTCCTTCGAAGCGCAAAATCCTACTTCCCCTCCTGACGCGGAGAACCTCGGTCATGCCATGCGCGCCCAACAATCAAGCCCGTGCGCTTGACGCGCACGGGCCCAAACAGCAATTCGTCGCACCACATGACCGTCATCCCTGCGAGTTCAGCATTCTTCCGGGTGGAGCTGGATCGGTGAAGACGCCCAAATGCGACTCGACAAGCTTCTCGGGATCATCTGCCATTTTCCTTATCGCCGTCAGCATCTCGCCGAACTCCATCTCAAAACCCTCAAGATCTCCCTCATCTATGGGGAAATCCTCGACGGAATCGGCGTCAAAAGCGGCGGCAAGAGCTTCAGCCGTCTCTCCCACTTCTTTGGCCGCCTTGATGCCGTATTTCGCAAGGTTTTCCAGCCATACCTCCTCCAAATTGGAATCGGGAATGGCTTTTCTCTTTCTGCCCTTGCTCTCAACGCGATTTGCAGAGTTCAAGGCGTTTATCGCATCGACGGACAGCTCGCCGAAGGGTTTGTTCACCGCAACCACCTCCTCTTTGCCCAAACGCCCCGAGGAAACACAGTCCGTATTTTTATTATCGGTGTTTTTCTTACATACTGTAATCCACTTATCGATGCTCCGGCTTGACCGAAACCAGCCTCACTGCTCCCAAAAGACGCCGGTTTTGACGAGGCCGCAAGCCCGAAACCCGCACATCCGATACAGCGGATACCCCGATGGCGTTGCCAGTAAGGTTATTTTATCACACCCGGCCGCTTGTGACTTGTTCATCATGGCTTTCATCACGGACATTCCCAAACCCCTGCGCCGGAAATCCGGGCGCGTCGATACATAATAGATTCCGGCGACACCTTGGGATGCGACGAGCAGCCCCGTTGCCGCGATCAGAGAACCGGAATCCGGCGACAGCCTTGACCTGACCGCGAACTGAGAGATCCCTCCGGCCTCCAGCATTTCCTCCGCAAATCTGACGAAGCTCTGGGGGGCCGGACATCCCGAGTCGAACCCAAACCATACCGCATCGGCCCATTCGCGCGCTTCGCCGGCGTTTTCAAGCTCATACGGCAAATCGGCGTCCTCCGAAGGAGTCGTCGCGTCGTCACCCACCGCGGCGACCATCGCCGTCAGCTCCATCTCCCAGCGTACTCCCGCCCTCTCAAGCTCGCATGTCAATGCCCCGGATATTCCGTCCGGCATTTGCCAGACGTGAGGACGACCGGTTTCGGCAAAGAAATCGAGCGCTCGCCGAACGAGGGCCCCAGCTTCCTCCGAGTCGCGCGGCGCGTATTCTGGATCCAGCAGCGCGTCATTCTCGCCGGCCGCATCCGTTCCGTTGTCACAGCATACGCACCCTCTCATTTCGAGAAATCTCGACGAAGGAAGACCTCCCATGATGCGGATCAGGGACTCCAGATTTTTCAGAACCATGCGTTTTGAAGCGCTGTCCTGCGTGATTTCGTCAGTGCTCAAGGATTTGCCTCCCCCTTTCGTCCCGCGTCAAGCGGAAGTATAATTTTACGCTTAGAATAAGGAACGGCGCAAGTTTCGCCGGTCTCCGGCGTTTCGGTACGCATGGCATGACGCCGAGCCGTTCCGCGGCTCATAAAGAATATCGGCGCGATCATCGGGGCCGAAATACTATGGATGGCCGGACAAGTCACAGGAAACATGGCCAATTTCTTGACAATGCATGATTCGAGGGTAAGATGTAAAATACTGAGATCCGGGAAAAACTCATGGCAGACGCATCAAAATAAGGTTTCGTCGAGCGCGGGAGGAACCGTGATTGAGAGAATTGCCAGGATGAGCGACGTTTCCAACGAAAGGTACGACCTCACGCAGGGGAGAATTTTCGACAGGCTGATCGCTGTCGCGCTGCCCATAATCGGCACACAGCTCGTGCTGATGAGCTACAATCTGGTCGACATGTTTCTGCTGGGCAGGGTAGGCAGTGAGGCCGTAGCGGCCGCCGGCATGGCAGGGATGTATATGTGGCTCTCCAACGGTGTCCTCCTGATAGGCAGGATGGGCGCGGAGATCGGGGTGGCCCAGAACCTGGGCGGGCATGACGAAGAGGCGGCCCGAAAATTCTCCAGTAACTCGATATTCCTCGCCGTCTCGACGGGGATGGCGTTTGCCGTTGCGTGCCGGGCATTCTCATCGTCCCTGATAGGTTTTTTCAACATAAAGGAGGCGCACGTCGCAAGAAGCGCCGTCAATTACCTCTCGATCGTCTCCCTCGGGATGCCCCTGACATTTGTATCGGCGGCCGCGGCAGGGACCTTCAACGGCTCTGGCAATTCCAGAGTTCCCTTTTTGATAAACTCAGCCGGGCTCGTCTTAAACGCGGCGCTCGATCCCATATTCATATTCTCGCTCGGGCTGGGCGTGGAAGGCGCCGCCGTTGCCACTGTGATCGCTCAGGCCGCTGGCTGCTCGATGTCGTTGCTGGCGCTCAAAAAGAAAAAGGACAGGCCGTTCGAGCGCTATATATTCTTCATGAAGCCTGAATTGCGATATATCACAAGGATTCTGAGATGGAGCGTCCCCATAGCGATAGAGAGCATGCTGTTCACGTTTTTCACCCTGGTCGTCTCCCGGATCGTCGCCGGCTTCGGCGCGGGAGCGATAGCCGTTTACCGGGTGGGAACGTACATTGAATCGCTCTGCTGGCTCACATGCATCGGCGTGTCTACCGCAGTCACGGCCTTCGTGGGACAGAACTACGGCGCGCGCAAGTGGGAAAGGATCGGCGGCTGCTGCCGAATATCGCTCGCGGCTTCATGCTCGTGGGGGGCGTTCGTAATGGTGCTCTTCCTGACCGCAGGCGGGCATCTCTTCCGGTTCTTCCTGCCGGATCCCGTTTTGATAGACGAGGGAAGATCTTTTATGCGTATAATAGCAATATGCCAGGTGTTCGGCTGCCTGGAGGCGGTGTCCTCCGGCGTGTTCAGGGGCTTCGGCAGGACTCTTCCGCCGTCCGTGGTGAGCGTTGTCTGCAACGCGCTGCGGATCCCCATCTCCTACGCCCTGTCGATGAGCAGCCTCGGAATAAACGGCATTTGGCTTGGGGTGACAATCACAGCGTCGCTGCGAGGCGCGTGGGTTTTCGTATGGTTCCTGCTGGACATAGTGTCGAGACTGCGCGGGTCCGGAAGGAAATCCGCCTCCGATGGATAGCGAGAGGTCTTGGGCTTCCGCATCGTGATTTTAACGCGCTTACCTCCCTCATAGTGCCCGAGATGTACTCAATCCAGCGTCATCACCCTGTCGCTCATCCCCTCGATCTCTCCCATGTCCGCAGAGATCAGCACTATTCCCTTTCCGCTCTCGGCCAGGGCGTTTATGAACTCATACACCTCCAGTCTTCCCTCCGCGTCGAGCCCAAACGCCGGCTCGTCGAAGACGATCACTTCGACGCTCGATAGAAAACGCTTCATCATGACCGCAATGGGCACATCCTCCGCGCAGGGAGCCAGCGCCGGGATGTCCTGTCCGGCGGCATCGGGATAAATCCCGCGGATGTGAACGGCGTCCGCCGTCTCTTTGCGGCGCGCGCCGGCGAGATTTGTAATGTAGTCCTTCTCCGTTCGTATGAACGCCGCTCTTTTTCCGACCGAGAAGAACAGCACAGTGTTCTGGCGGCTTTGTTCCACAGCCTTCGGACAAACGCGAAATCTTACGGAGTCATCCCTCGGCGTCATGTTTATATTGAAACCCAGCAGTTTCATCTTTTTGGACCCACATGGATCAGAACCATAGATGCCGCGGATCAGCCCAGCCCGTCTTGCTCGGCCGCGGACTGCGATCCCCATGATCTCCCCCCCCTCGTAGCCCCAGTTCGCCAGCGTCCTTCCCGCCCATTCGAAGCGCTTCACCGGACGCCCTCGCGGCGCGTCTGGGGTATTTGTTCGGGAACTCGCGCCCCATCATCAGCCGGACTATTTCGTCCCAGTCAGCCTCTTTCGCCTCGATGGCCGCGATCTTCCGGCCCTCCCGCAGTATGGCAACGCGGTCTCCGATCTTCAATATCTC
>JAISLO010000205.1 GCA_031290815.1 Synergistaceae bacterium
GCTTGAGTTTACAATTATATAACGATATGTCCGCCGCAAAGGAGGCGTTCGAACCTATCGAGCCTGGGGTCGTTACCTTTTATACCTGCGGCCCGACCGTCTACGATTACTTTCATATAGGCAACGCGAGACCGTTCATAGTTTTCGACGTCCTGAGAAGATATCTGGAGTCGAAGGGGTACGAGGTGAAATACGTGCAAAACTTCACCGACGTGGATGACAAGATGATAATGAGATCGCATCAGCTCGGCATTTCCGTGGACGAGCTAGCGGAAAGGTTCATAGCCGCTTACTACGAGGATGCCGACGCCCTCGGAATAAAGAGGGCGACTCATAATCCAAGGGCCACCAGGGAGATTCCTTCCATCATCGAGCTCATTGGCATATTGGTCGAAAAGGGCCACGCTTACGAGACTGGCGGCGACGTATACTTTGAAGTCGCCACATGTCCGGGGTACGGAAAGCTCTCGAAACAAAACCTCGATGATCTCGACTCTGGGGCGAGGGTCGATGTCGACGAACGAAAACGCCACCCGCTCGACTTCGCCCTCTGGAAGGCCATGAAACCTGGCGAGCCGGCATGGGAGAGTCCGTGGGGCAAGGGGCGTCCGGGCTGGCATATCGAATGCAGCGCAATGGCCCGGCGATATCTCGGCGAGACAATAGATATCCACTGCGGGGGCAGCGATCTGATCTTTCCTCATCACGAAAACGAGGTTGCCCAGAGCGAATCGGCGCACGGAAAGACGTTCGCGCGATTCTGGATACACAACGGCTATCTCATGATAGACAGGGAAAAGATGTCAAAGTCGCAGGGCAACTTCTTCACCGTCAGGGATGTGCTGGCCAAGTTCTCCGCGCCGGTGATAAGGCTCTTCATGCTCTCCGCTCATTACCGCTCTCCCATCAACTTTTCGATTGAAACGCTGGAACACGAGAAGAACGCTTATGAACGCCTCCGCAACGGATGGGCCGAGATATCCTACGCCATATCGACGCGCCGAGGCGAAGCGGACCCGTGCGGGCGCGACGAAGACCTGCGCCGGGAGACCGCCGAAGCCCGCAAGCTGTTTGCGGAGTGCATGGATGACGATTTCAACACGGCCGGCGCAATCGGAGCCGTGTTCGACATCATCCGCGCAACTAACACATCGCTCGCCAGGCGAGGCGCGGTGGACTATGACGCCATAGAGGACGCGGCCACATTCCTGCGCGGCGTTGACGACATCATGGGCATACTTCAGATAAGGTCTATGGACTGTGACGGCGATCATGACGTAAAGTCCGGCGAGATCGAGGCATTGATACAGGAGCGCTACGAGGCCAGAAAGCGAAAGGATTTCTCGCGTTCGGACGAGATCCGAAAGAACCTCGCCGACAGGGGCATAACCCTGGAGGACACGCCGCAGGGCACGAGGTGGAAGTTCATAGATGCATGAGGAAGCGTAAAAATCAAGCTATTTTGTACTACAGGCTTCATCAGGGTTTAAATCCTTACCCTTTGGGACTCTGGCGTCAAATCTGGTTTTCATTGCAAGGAGGAGGTTATTAGATCATGGCATCGCGTCCGATATACCAATTCTATGCCGAACTCGACGGGTACAGCCCCAAAATCTGGCGGCGGTTCCAGGTGCGGGACAACATCACGGCAGCGCGGCTCGCGTATATCAACATGACATTGTTCGAAATGCAGGCAAGCCACTTGTTCTCGTTTGAACTGCGCGAGGAAAACTCCGACATCTTGAAGTTGTTCATGATACCGGATGAGGAGTCTGATATATGGAATGAGAACGTCAAGCAATTCGACGCCACCGGCATTAAAATTTCCGCAATGGTCCCGGTGGTGAAAACACGTTTTAGGTTCGTATATGATTTCGGCGACGACTGGGGAGTCTTGATGACGCTCGAGGATATCATCACGGATGAAGACCTGCCCAGCGGAGAACTGCCGCGAGTGCTGGGGGGCGCTGGTTTTGGCATCGTCGAGGACTGCGGGGGCATTCCCGGACTTGAAAATTTGGCGAAAGCGTTCAAAAAGAAGAGGGGCAAGGAGTACAAGGAACTGCGTGAATGGCTTGGCGTTGACGATTTTGATCTGACCGCGTTCGACATTGACGACATGAACTTCAGGCTGAAAAAGATACCGCGCATCTACGCCAGGATATACGAGCGCGGGATCGGACCGACGCGGCAGTCGATAGACCTGCTGGAACGAAAATACCTGAAAAAATAAGGTTTCACGAGAAAACTCAAGGGGCTCTTCGCCTTATTGACCGTTTTCTTCGTAGTCTGTGTGTCCTTCGACAACCCACGAGAGTTTATCAAAACAGCGGTATATTTTTCTCCGCCGGTTTGTTTGCTCTTGTGGGTATTCCATTTTTCTTGGGTATGGATCGGCTGTATGCCCCGGCGCCGCCTCTGACGGCGGATCTGTCGATGTTCCCCTGGCCCGAATAGGGACCGTTGGTATAAAATACTCTTCTGAAGCGCTTCGAGTTGACCGCGCTCTGCAATATGTTCGCGGCTGTCGACCGAAGGGAGGCGGATTTATGGCGATCGGACCTGAGCTCGTTGGCGCCGTTTCGATCGAGGTGTCTGGTGAGTTCCGAAATAATAAGATTCGCAGGGTTGATTTTGGCGATCTCTGGCTGGCCCTCTCCTTTTCCCGCGAGCGGACGATCTTCTTCTCGTGGGATCCCGAGTTCTACGGGGTCTGCGAGGCGCGTTCAGATGAGGTCAGAAGGCTGTCCGAGGCGGCTTTGGGCAGACCTCCCGTTGGAATGGCGGTGAAGTCCCACCTGATGGGGGCTGAGCTCGTCCGGGCGTTCGCGCCCAGACGCGACAGGGTGCTCTGGATCGAGCTTCGCAGAACTGTCGGCGCCGGTTTTTTTCAGACGAGACGCCTGCTGATCGAGGCGTCGGGAAGGTACAGCAACATGCTCCTGCTTGATGACGGCGAGAGGATCATAGAGGCCGCGAGGCATATATACCCAGAGGACAACAGATACAGGTCTCTGCTTCCGGGCTTCCGCTACGAGCCGCCGCCGCCCATCGACGGAACGGATCTCATGGAATGGGACTGTGACGCGGAGGACTCTCTGGACGTGCTTCCGCGCCTCATCGGTTTGGGAAGGCCGCTGCTTGCTGCGGTATCCAGGACTTGTTCCGAGTCGCCCGGGGAGGAACGCCGGATACTTGGCGGCGTGAATTTCTTCAAGGACTGGGATGGAGCCGCCGTCTATCAATCAATCGGGAATTACGTGACGATGTTCCCCTCGCTTTTGACCGGGGCTGAGGCGCTTCCGGCGTCATCCGCTCTCGATGCCGCGAGGAGCGCCGTGATCCTGCCCCTGATCGGCCGTCATGTCGTCAGGTACAGGAAGAAGATCTCCCAGCGCTTGAACCGGCTCGCGTCCGCAAACGCAAAGAAGATATCGGAGTATGAGACATTGCTGAGCGACACCGGCGCGGCCGAGCGGCTGATGTCCGCGGGAAGGCTGATACTCGCCAACTGCCACGCGATTCCGCCCAGGTCGAGCGAGGCCGAGCTGGTCGAGTGGACCGAGTCTGGAGACGTCCGGCGCGTCATACCGCTCAATCCGGAGTTTGACGCCGCTCGGAATGCCGAAGCGTACTTCGCGAAGTACAGGAAGAAGCGGTCGGCCTCTGACCGCGCCAGGGAAGTTCTCCAGCCTCTCTATGCCGAGAGGGATGAACTGTTCGAGCAGGCGGCCCTGCTCGAATGCCACGACGACATCACTACGCTGTCCCTGATGCTGGACGAACTCCAGCCGTCAGGGATCTCGCGCCGGTCCGGGAAAAAGCCGGCAGGATCGAGCGTTCCGCCGCCCCACAGGCGCTACGACATCGCCGGGGCTGGATCAGTCATCTTCTGCGGTCTCTCGTCCAGAGGCAATCAATATGTCACTTATCGGCTGGCTCGCGGCGACGATCTGTGGTTTCACGCCCAGGGACTGCCAGGCGCTCACGTCATACTCAGGCTTGGCTCGAAACTCGATCCCGGCATGATGGAGAGGATTTTGACGGCTGCGGCCTCATGCGCCGCGTATCACAGCAAGGGCAGGGACAGCGGCCGCGTGAGCGTCGATCATACGCTGAGGCGGTACGTCAGGGCAATCCCCGGCGGCTCCCCGTCTCACGTCACCTACAGGGATTACAGGACGATCAACGTCGATCCCGCCTCGTGGCCAAGGGCGCTCGAATCGCTCGGAGACATTCGATAAGATCTGGAGGGATGGGGCTCCTGAACTTCACCGTCCCGCCATGTCTGGGGTGGACGAAGGACATCATCCAGGAGTGCAGAAACACCCTTGGAGAGTCGAACGGGGACTTCTTAGACGGCGCGTAGAGTTCGTCGCCGACCAGGGGGCAGCCTATGGCCCTCATGTGCACTCTGATCTGATGCGTTCTGCCGGAGCGAGGTTCGCAGCGGATGAAGGAATATCCTCCCTCGCTCCAGATTATCGCGTAATCCGTGACCGCCGCTCTTCCGCGATCCGTGACAGCCATCCTGTGTCTGTTGCCCGGATCTCTCCCGATGGCCATATCGATCCTTCCGGACGGCTTTTCTGGCGCGCCGTGACAGAGGGCGAGATATGTCTTTTGGACCCTTCTGTCCTTGAACTCCATGAACAGCTTCTCCTGAGCGAGGCCGCTTCTGGCGGCGACCATGAGCCCGGACGTGGTCGCGTCCAGCCTGTGGACGATGCCGGGGCGCTCCACGCCGTTCAGGTTTCCGAGCTCTGGAAAGCGATACAGCAACCCATGCACGAGCGTTCCGCTCCAATGGCCTGGCGCGGGATGCACCACCAGCCCCGCCGGCTTGTCGATGACGATTATGTCATCGTCTGAGTGGACGACCCGAAACTCCACATCCTCCGGCTCCAGGTCCAACCTCTCTGCGGGAGGCAGTTCTACGGAGTATTCCTCGCCGAGCTCGACCTTTATCGACGGCTTTATGCGCCTGTCGCAGGGCGAGACCACGAGACCGCCCCGAATAAGCGATTGAGCGTATGTCCTGCCTATCCCAAGCTCTCTCGATACGGAAAAGTCCAGCCTGTGCCCTGACAACTCCTCGGTAATGACAATTCTGCGCGCTAACGTCTGAGCCGTCATGATTCAGGACATAGGAACAGGCGTATATCCAGCCCTCAGATCGCTCTCAGGGCGTCGGCGCAGCGGTCGCATACCTCGTGTTCCGCGTCCCGGCCCACCTCCGGACGATGTTTCCAACAGCGGGGACACTTTTCGTCCGGACTCTTGCTCACGGCGACGGAAACGCCCGTCGTCTCGTCGTCGTATACGATCTGCGCGTCCGGGAGATCTTCGGTCATCTTGAACGAAGACACTATGGAGATCGACTCCATGTCGTCGTCGGACGCAATGCCGCTCACGTCGGAGTATTTCTCTCCGAGCCGCGCCGATACCGCCGCGTCGAGCGAGTGCCCGATGATTCCGTTCGAGCGCGCCGCCTCAAGAGCGCGCGAGACCGCGCCTCTAACCTCCATGACCCTGTCCCAGCGCTCCATGATTTCGCCGGGAATGTCCCCCGAATTCGGCTCGGGCCACAGCGCCAGGTGAACGCTCACCGGAAGGGACGGATCCATCTTTCTCATCTCCTGCCATATCTCCTCGGAGGTGAAGCAGAGCACCGGGGCTATCATGGCCGTGAGCGAGCTCAATATCTCCCACATCGCCGACCGCGCCCTCATTCGGGATGGTGAATCGGCCCTGTCGGCGTACAGTTTTTCCTTGGATATGTCGATGTAAAAGGCGCTCAGGTCGTTGTCGCAGAACTGATGTATCCTGAACATCGGCAGGTGGAACTCGTAGTTGTCGAAGTCCTCCGAGCTTCTCTCTATCAGGCGGGACAGCTTGAGAAGGACGTATTTGTCCACTTCCCCGAGCTCCGCGTGAGGAATCGTGTCCCTCTCGGGGTTGAACCCGCGCAGATTGGCCAGGAGGAACCGCGCCGTGTTTCGTATTCTCCTGTAGGACTCGGAAAGATTCGATATTATCGTCTGGGAGATGCTGACGTCGCCGCGGTAGTCGGTTGACGCCACCCAGAGGCGCAGTATGTCAGCCCCGTATTTTTCGACGATCTCCTGGGGGAGGATGGCGTTGCCAAGCGACTTCGACATCTTCCTGCCGCGCTCGTCGACGATGAATCCGTGGGTCAGAACCTGTCTGTAGGGCGCCGTTCCCCTGGTGGCGACGGACGTGAGCAGAGAGGACTGGAACCAGCCCCTGTGCTGGTCGCTTCCCTCCAGGTACATCTCCGCCGGAAAGCGCAGATCCGGCCACGCGCCTCTGTTTTCGAGCACCGCCTTGTGGCTGCAGCCCGAGTCGAACCACACGTCCATGATGTCGCGTTCCTTCTCGATGGCATGTCCGGAGCAGTTCGGGCAAACCGCGAGGTCTCCCAGGAGGTCCGCAGGAGAGGCCTGCCACCAGTAATTGCTGCCGAGCTCCCTCACGCGGTTCGCTACGGCCCTGACTCGGTCGGGAGTGAGTATCACCTCTCCGCAGTCCTTGCAGTAGAACGCCGGTATCGGCACGCCCCATATCCTCTGCCTGCTTATGCACCAGTCCGACCTGTCGCGGACCATGTTCGATATTCTCTCCCTGCCCCACGACGGAATCCACTCCACCTCATGATCAATGCAGTGAAGGGCCCTGTCCTTGAATTTGGACACGGCCACGAACCACTGATCCGTCGCCCTGAAGATGACGGGCTTTTTGCACCTCCAGCAGTGCGGGTACGAGTGGGTTATCTTCATCTTTCCGAGGAGCCTTTCGGACTCGGTCAGTGTCTGGAAGATCTTCTTCGACGCGTCCTCCAGGGACATGCCGCCGACCAGTTCGGTGTCGGGATAGAAAAAGCCCCTTGGATCGACGGGGTTGTATATGTCAAGACCGTATTTCACGCCCGTCTCATAGTCCTCCACCCCGTGCCCGGGAGCCGTGTGAACGCAGCCGGTGCCCGCGTCGAGCGAGACGTAATCGGCCAGAACGAACACTATCTTTCTGTCGTCGTAGAACGGGTGGACCGCCTTCAGTCCTTCGAGCGCCTTACCCCTCAGCTTCAGCAGCTCGCGCCCGAACTCGACGCCGGTAGCGCGTCTCACCTCGTCCCTCATCTCGGTCGCTATGAGGTAAACTTTGTCCCCAACCTCGAAGAACGAGTAGTCGAAGTCGGGGTGCACCGATACCGCGAGGCTCGCGGGAAGCGTCCACGGCGTCGTCGTCCATATTATGACGCTCACGTCGCGGCCCGCCAAGTGGGAGAACTTCTCTCCCGCGTCGCGGAACGGGTACGAGACGTAGATGGACGGCGACGTCTCGTCCTCGTACTCTATCTCGGCCGCGGCCAGGGCGGTCTCGCACTCTATGCACCAGAATATCGACTTGCGCCCCCGGTAAACGAGGTCGCCCTCGACCAGATCGGCGAGTACGTCCATCTGTGCCGCCTCGTACTCGGGCCGCAGCGTCAGGTACGGGTTTTTCCAATCCCCCATGACGCCGAGGCGCACAAATTCCTCCGTCTGGATCTCGACGAATTTCTTGGCGTGGGCCATGCACCTGCCTCGGAGTTCGACCGGATCTATGGAGTCCATGGTGATTCCGGCGTCCTTCAGCACCTTGTGCTCAATTGGCATTCCGTGGGTGTCATAGCCCGGGACGTAGGGCGCGAAGTGCCCTCGTCTCCACTTGTATCGGATTATTATGTCCTTCAGGATTTTGTTCAGCGCGGTGCCGATGTGTATGTTCGAGTTGGCGTAAGGCGGTCCGTCGTGCAGGATGAACGGGACGCGCTCCCTGCGTTCGCTGACGAGTTTGGAGTAGATGTCCTCTTTATCCCAGAACTTCAGCCAATCTCCCTCTCGCGCGGCCAGGTTGGCGCGCATCGGAAAATCTGTCTGAGGGAGGAATAGAGTGTCCTTATAGTCCCTGGTTTTTTTTTCAGATGACATGAACGAACCTCCTCGGGTCGAGCGCTCTCTTGTGTTAGCTTAACCGGCACATATTATCACCTATGATCGATAAATTCAAACTAAAACGAGAAAAGACCAGGGCAAACGCATCAAAATATTGACCAACATAGACAAAGAGACTGGAAGTGTTTATAGCGATAAATATAATCATTAAAACCTTCGGTTCCGCCGATCGTAGCGCATAATACTATATTTTGATGCGTTTGCTCTGGGGCTTTACGGATCTTTTGAGGCGAAAATCC
>JAISLO010000206.1 GCA_031290815.1 Synergistaceae bacterium
AATGTCAACAAGTTACTGTAGTGAGATCAGAACGGCACCAGAAGGGGACTGATGCCGTCTCCGTCATGGGAGGCCTCCCGCTTCGACCGTTCAGCAGTCAAACCTATTTGGTTTGAGCCCTTTTACTCCTGGCTTCAGCTTGAAGAGGCTTCCCGCGAGCTTCTGCTGATCCTTCGTCGAACCTTCCATCAGTACGTTGGCGGACGTTATGAACAATTCATCCATGTCGCAGCCGCCAAACGTACAGCAGGTGATGTTATACGTAGGAACCGGATATTCGGCTATGCGCTCCCTCGTGCGTGGGTTCCAGCGCGAAACCTTAGCGCCTCGGAACTGCGCGACCCACAGCATTCCCTCGGAATCTATCGTCATTCCGTCCGGCGCGCCCTCTCCATCGGGAATAACGGCGACGATCCTTTTGTTGCTTATCTCGCCAAACGTTATGTCAAAATCAAACTCCCAAACCTCCCTGGTCGGCGTGTCGATGAAGTACATCAGCCTGTTGTCAGCGCTCCATGCCATTCCGTTCGCTATGACAGCGCCATCGAGTATTTTTTTGCATGAGAAACCTGGGTCTATGCGGTAAAGACACCCCAGTTTTTCCGTCTCCTCGATGTCCATCGTCCCAACCCAAAACCTTCCGGCCGCATCGCACTTTCCATCGTTGAAACGAACTCTGTCCGGGAGGGATTCCATTTTGAACACAGTCTGCCCGCTCCCAGTGTCCAAATCCATAATTTTAATGGTGTTTTTCAGGACAACCAAAGCCCTGCCGCTTTTTGTAAGAGTCATTGCCGGCGTTAAGTCTCCGGTTTCAATGGGCTTATCGATCTTTTTCACCGTATCATACGAGTGCACTCTTTTCCCGCCGATATCAACCCAGTGAAGGATCTTCTTCTCCGAGTCCCAATAAGGCCCTTCGCCGACCACATCTCCGGCTTCAAACAGAAGTTCCGCTCCTATCATCTTCAATAACCTCCTCGTATTATCTATAGGCTTGCGTCCATGGACATTCGACGCGTCTGGGGCGGGAACAGAAGGGAGGAACGCCATCATTAGCCGTCCCTCCCGCTTTGTGCGTCGATCAGGTTGCTTTGGAAGTCTGATTTATTTCAAGATGCCCCGAGGGCAAAGATTTAAATCCCTATGGAGAGCCCCCATCCCAAAAAGTCCGACTTGCGCTTCCATACGATGCAATTGACGTTTTCCTGTATCGACCCGAGCCTGCCTAGAAGACGCGGATCGGGATCTCGGCCGGTTCGTTCAGAAGAGTCTCGAGGGTGTAATCCAGCTTGAGCATTGTAAGGGAGAAGCCCTCCATTTCAAGCGACGTGCAGTAGTTGCCTACGTAGTTCTTTGCGATGCGCAGCCCCTTCTCCTCCGCCTTCTTTGCAGCGAGGCCATACAGCAGATACAGCTCGCTGATCGGAGTTCCGCCCATACCGTTGATCATCAGAGCCACTCGGTCGCCCTTCTCGAACGGCAGATCGTCGTGAACGGCGGTGAATACCTCCTCTATTATCTCCTTTGCCGGACGGATCTTATCACGGCGGCGGCCCGGTTCGCCGTGGATGCCTATGCCCACCTCTATCTCGTCGTCGCCTATCTCGAAGATAGGAGTTCCCTTGGCCGGAGGTGTGCAGCTGGAGAGCGCCACTCCCATCGAGCGCACGCGGCTGTTCACTTTTTTGCCGAGTTCGACCAGTTCCTCGAGCGTCGCCCCGTTTGCCGCCGCAGCGCCAACCGCCTTGATGACGAAGAAGTTGCCTGCAACCCCCCTGCGTCCAACCGTGTAGAGGCTGTTGGTAACGGAAACGTCGTCATCGATGATGACGACGCCCACTTTGATTCCATCAGCTTCCGCCATCTCTCGAGCCATATCCCAAGCCATGCGGTCTCCCTGATAATTGTTGATGAGGTGCAGCACTCCGTGATCGTTCGCTATCAGCTTTGTGCACTCGTAGACGTAATCCATCGGAGGAGCGGCGAAGACGTTGCCAGGACAACAGGCGTCGAGCATACCAGGCCCCACGATCATCGAGTGAGCCGGCTCATGTCCGGAGCCAGATCCCTGCATCACTACGACTCGATCCTTCGGGAGATCGGTCCTGCAGAGGATGTTGTACTCGGGCACCCACTTCAGCTTGTCCTTGTTTGCAAGGTATATCCCCTCGAACATCTCTTTTACGAAGTTTGCGGGATCGTTTACAAATTTTTTCAAAATATTCTCCTCCTCAGATTTGATTATATAACTATCGTTTAATGGTTCCGTGTCCGACACGAGCCACAGCTCCCGCCAATTCGGTTTCAACGGGACGCCCCTGGCGGAACTTAGTGCACGAAAGTACCCTCCGCCGTCTTTATTGTCCGCTATGTCCGGCGGTTATGTCGCGGCGTCAACAGCCCAACGCTTCGACAATGGCTTTGCTCATATCTCCTATGGCCACGATTCCGGGGTCGTATGTGCCGATGCTGCGGTCGCCGGTAAATGATTGACGGCCTCTTTTGGCGACCCAGTCCTTTGTGGTCTCCCTCATCTCCACCGCGGCGTCGGAAGCCTTCTTGAACGCCTCGAGAATGGGATCGCCGGCTGACTGCGATTTTTCATACGACTTGACTATGGCGTCGAGCGCGTCGACCAGCGTCTTGTCTCCCAATGACGCACCTCCGCGTTTCATGATGCCGTCTATGGCGCTTTTAAAGGCCGCTATTATTTCGTCGAGGTTTATCTCGGTTTTGCCGCGGAAGGCCATTCCGCAGCGCATGAAGAGCGTACCCCATACCGGCCCGGAACACCCGCCGGTGTTCGAGGTGATCTCCTTTGCGACGGCCAGGAGGAAACTTCCGATAGAGGACTTATCGAAGTTATCCCATCCGTTTAAAACCGCCTTGAATCCGCCCGCAAGGGATACCCCAAAATCCGCGTCCCCCATGACCGCATCGAGCTCCGAGAAATAAGCTTCGTTTTTGATAGCGGTTTCGGCCATCGTCCTTACCACAAGCTCAACCTGCTGTTGAGTGATACTTGAAGAAGATGCCATCTAATCCCTCCTCTGAACAGTCTGTCGCCGGTCCAATAGGACAAAGCGCTTTTATATGTAGGTCTTTGTCGAGCACAAGAAAAGATTTCTTCATAAAAGAGGTCCGCTCGGCCGAAAATAATTGGCCGGATCAGTAAAATTAAGGAACCATACGTAAGTATAATCACTCAAGTGTGAAAAATCAACTCGAAAAATAGACAGGGCAGGGCAAACGCATCAAAACTTTTCGAAAGGAGAATAGAGTGGGGAATTCCAAAGATTTATGGCTGATTCACGTCCTGCCGCTGAAATGCCAAATAATGTCATATACATTTTCGCGCTTTAAGCCGGCGTCAGATGAGTACGCTGCGCCGCGCAGGTCACGATGCCTATGTTGTCGTCCCCGTTCATGTAGACCGCGAAATCGCCCTTGTACAGCCTTATGGCCTTATGATGCCCGTATTCGAACGATGTCCCCTTGAACCAGTCCTCGTTGTAGACATTTTTTTCCTCGCCCTGAAAGACCGGCATATATAAAACGTCGTCCGTCTCGAGGTCGGAGAAGAAGTGAGTGCCGTATGACAGCTCCGGCATGTGTCCTGTCCTGGGAATGCCGACTTCGACGATGCAGGCCGCTCCGGTTATCTCATCATATCTCACAGGCACTCCAAGTTCGGGGCAGCTTGACCCGACCCGCCCGGGTGCTACCAGGATGTACTTCTCCGGGGCGAGCATCTCGTTCATGTCGCCGAGAGCCCTCGCGATGAGGTAAAAGTCGCTCGCCTCGGAGTAAACCAAGGGGTCTACATAAACCAGATACATTATGTGTTCCTTGCTGCCGTCAGTGACCATCCTGTCAGCCCTGAGAATCGTCTCACGGCCGGCCGTCTCGGGGCGATGTTCCGCTTCAGCCCTGTCCTTTATCCCCAACGGACGGGCTTGAAGCAGCTCGAGCCGGCTCTCAAGAGGTTCATAGGCGAACTCAACGTCGACATAGATCCCCATCTTCTCTTGAAGCAGCGGCATGAGCTTTGACATGGACTCGAAGAATCTTTTGTGAATCCTGGGGAATGACTCGAAGGGCATGCAGACCTTGCCCTCCGCCGGTGAGAATATGCTGGTTTTGTCCAGCGTTCCGAAATACCCCTGGTTCTC
>JAISLO010000207.1 GCA_031290815.1 Synergistaceae bacterium
TCACGCGGGAGACGTTTCCGAAGTCGGTCGATCCGGTGCGCTCTCTCGGCGGTCTAATATCCGGCGCCCCGACAAATCCGGCGTTCTCCATCAGCAGTTCCATCAGGGACCTGACCGGAACGGAGTCGTCGTAGGAAACTGTCTCCCTCACCTCGCAGGCCGTGTCGCTCATCAGAGACGCGCCTTCCACTATCTTTTTGAACCTGGCTTTTACGCCCTCCAATGTCCTGCCGCTGTAAGAGCGCAACGCAAATCTGGCGGACACTGACTCGTGAACCACGTTCGCCGGGCCGGTGCTGCCGGTTATCGTGTAATGCATCCTCACGTCTGGCGGCACGTGCTCCCGCATAAACTCAACGCCGCTCGCGGCCAGCAGGAACGCGTCGAGGGCGCTCCTGCCCTTGTTCGGCGCTATCGCAGCATGAGAGCCGATGCCGCGGAAGCTGACGTTGTATGACGACATCGCGAGCGTTCTGATATCAACGCTCGTACCGCTCGAACTCGCGTGAGTCATGATCGCCACATCTATGTCGCGGAAGCAGCCGTTTTTCAACATAGTCACCTTGCCGCCGAAAGTCTCCTCCGCCGGGGTACCGTAGACCACCACCTTAAACGGATGGGGGCCTGCAACGCTGCCCATCGTCTCCGCAAGGGCCGCCGCGCAGCCGCAGATGGCAGGGCCTTGGATGTGGTGTCCGCAGCCGTGCCCTATACCTTCCAGAGCGTCGTATTCGCAGAGCAAGCCAAGCGATATGCCGCAGCCGAAGGAGCGCGTCCCTTTGAAGGCGGTTTCGAGCCCACCCGCTCCCCGCTCCACTGAGAACCCTCTGTCCTCGAGATATGCCGATAGCCAGCCTGACGCCTTATACTCCTCCAGTCCCACCTCCGGGTTGTCGCATATCATGTCGGCAAGGGAAATAAGACTTGGCGCGTCGTTGTCTATGTGAGCGAACAATTTTCCTTTTATTTCTTCGTTCATGACGACGTCCCGTTTTTGACACAGGCGACCAAATGTCCCGCCCCCGATTCCCGCAGGATTATGTCCTCCCCTGCGCACTCGCTTGACGCGAGCGAGCAGCGCGGCGCGAAACGGCAGCCCGGCTTTGGGTCTATGGGATTTGAAACCTCCCCCTTGATGGTTCCCTTTCTCTTTTTGCGCGCTTCGAGGCTCGGAACCGGAATAGCCGCCAGAAGAGCCCTGGTGTATGGATGAAGCGGATTGGCGAACAGTTCCTCAGATGACGCTTTTTCTATGCATTGCCCCAGGTACATGACCATTATTTCCTGGCTGATGTGCTTTACCACGCTCAGGTTATGCGTTATAAACATGTAGGAGATCGCGTGTTCCTCCTGGAGGTCCATCAGAAGATTCAATATCTGGGCTTGTATGGAGACATCGAGGGCCGAGACCGGCTCGTCGCAGACGATGAATTTAGGGCTCGAGGCCAGAGCCCTCGCGATGCCTATGCGCTGCCTCCTCCCGCCGTCCAGTTCGTGAGGGTACGAATTGGCGAAACGGTCGGCCAGGCCAACTGTTTTCATCAGATGGGCCACTCTGTCGTCCATCTCGTCCCTCCCGCCGGTTATTTTAAAAACCCTCAAGGGCTCGGCTATGATCTCGGAGACTGTCATCCTCGGATTCAGGGAGGATAGGGGATCCTGGAAGATGAGCTGCAGGTCCCTTCTTATCGCGTTCATGCGCTGTGCTGAAAATCGCGCGATGTCAGAACCGGCGTACAGCACCTGTCCGTCCGTCGGCTCGGTGAGCCTCAATATCGTCCGGCCGAGCGTGGATTTGCCGCATCCAGATTCGCCAACGACTCCAAGCGTCCGTCCGCCGTCTATGGCCAAATCAACCCCGTCCACGGCGTGAAGCGTACCCATCGGGGTGTCGAAATATTTCCTCAGCCCCTTGGTCTCCAGCAGGGCGCTCATGAGCCGTCACCCCGACGCGCGCAGTCTCCGTGCAGCCAGCACCTTATGGCGTGTCCATTCCCCTCCGTCGGAAACAGAGGAGGTTTTTTGC
The DNA here is from genome assembly GCA_031290815.1 of Synergistaceae bacterium. GTDB lineage: Bacteria > Synergistota > Synergistia > Synergistales > Synergistaceae > JAIRWR01. The sequence continues at coordinate 2,027 of JAISLO010000207.1, forward strand.
CGCACATCTCCATTTTTTTGGGGCAGCGTTCGTAAAAACCGCATCCGTCAGGGGGCGACGCGGGATCCGGCATCAACCCGTCGATGGGGTTCAGCCTCCGCGCAGTTACCTTAATGTTTGGTATCGACCCGAACAGGCCGCTCGTATAAGGGTGGCGTATTTGAGTGTCGAATACTTCCTCGACCCTTCCTCTCTCGATTATCTCGCCCGCGTACATTATAGCCACAGTGTCGCACGTCTGGGCAACCACTCCCAGGTCGTGCGTTATCAGTATCATGGAGGTTCCGAGTCTCTCCTTCAGGTCGTTCATCATCTCCAGCACCTGATCCTGAATAGTGACGTCCAGAGCCGTTGTCGGCTCATCCGCGATCAGGAGCTTGGGCTTGCACGCAAGGGCTATGGCTATGACTATGCGTTGTTTCATGCCGCCTGAGAATTGATGAGGATATTCGTTCTTTCTGTGGGATGGGATGCCGACCAGCTCCATCATTTCGTCCACGCTGCGCGCCATCTCGCTGCTCGACTTGCTCTTTTCGTGAAGCTGCAGTACCTCTGCTATCTGGCGGCCGACGGTTATCGTAGGGTTGAGGGACGTCATCGGATCCTGAAATATCATTGATACAGTGTTGCCCCTTATCGCCTCCATCTCGTGTTCTGTGGCCCGAGTTATGTCGATTCCATCCAGAGTTATCCTTCCGCTCTTTATGAACCCAGTCCTCTCTGGCAGCAGCTTCATTATGGCCAAAGCCGTGGTCGTCTTGCCGGCGCCAGTCTCTCCGACCAGACCCATTGTCTCGCCGTTTTTAACCGACATGTCCACGCCATTTACGGCGTAGATGGTGTCCTCGTCGGTTTTGTATATGACCCTCAGATCCTCTATTTCCAACAGGTTCACGTTCATGCCGTCAGTTCCTCAATCTGGGATCGAGCGCGTCTCTCAAGCCATCCCCGACCAAGTTTATTGCCATGACGGTTATGGCTATGGCGGCTCCGGGTATCAGGATGAGGTGAGGGTACTGGAGCATCTGCGGTTTGGCATCGGCAAGCATGGAACCCCACTCCGGCGTGGGTGGTGATATTCCTAGCCCGACGAAACTGAGTGACGAAATATTCAAAATAGTTCGGGCCACGTTCAAAGTTGTCTGCACGATTATCGGGCCTATGGCGTTGGGAAGTATGTGCCGAGCGATTATCCTGGCGCTTGGCGTGCCCAGCGCGCGTGCCGCCTCGATGTAGTCCTGCTCCTTTACGGTGAGGATCGACGCCCTTACCACCCGAGCGAAACTCGGCACCTGGGAGATGGCCAGCGCTATCAGAAGATTCGTTATTCCCTGCCCCAGCGCGGCCACGATGGAAATCGCCAAGAGCGTGTTTGGGATTGCCAGGAACACGTCCATTATCCTCATCAGCACTTCGTCGATCCTGCCTCCGTAATACCCTGCCACCGCGCCTATGCACGACCCGGACAGCAAGGATGCCGATACGGTAGCGATGCCGACCAGCAGAGAAATCCGCGCCCCAAACATCATTCTTATGAATATATCCCTGCCAAATTGGTCGGTTCCGAAAATATGCTCGGCGCTGAGAGGCTGGTAACGGCTTGAGAAATCCTGCTCTACGGCCGTGTCATAGTCCTTGAAAAGCGGTATTATCAGGGCCGAAAAGAATAATACCGCAACAGCTGCGAGGCCCAGTATCGCAAGCTTGCTCTTTTTATAGCGGCGCCATGTCATCTGGAACTGACTGCGTTTCCTAGGCTTTTCCCGCATCGCGCCGCCCCCTCTTAGTGAACCTCTCGTAGTGCGATTTGACGCGAGGGTCGATGTATGCGTACATGATGTCGACCGCGAGGTTGACTATTCCGGCCACTATCGCAGCAAATATCACGGAGCCCATGACGGCCGGGATATCCTTCTGCCTGATGGCGTTTATCATGTACGTCCCCAAGCCTGGGATAGCGAACACCGCCTCTATCATTATCGTTCCCCCGAGCTGGACGCCGAAATTTATCCCTATCACCGTCACGACCGGCAGCAGGGAGTTGCGGAGGCAATGGGTGAAGATGACGCGCCTGACCGAAGCTCCCTTGGCCCTCGCTGTTCTTATGTAGTCCTGCCTTATAACCTCCAACATGGTGGACCGCGTCATCCTGATAAAATTAGCCATTGTGACGGAGGCCACCGACAAGGACGGCAGGATGAAGTGCTTCCATGTGCTTATGCCGGTTGCCGGGAATATTCGGAGCATCAGGGCAAATACGAGTATGAGGAGCATCCCGACGAAGAAGCCGGGCATGGACGTAAGCAGCATCGCGACGACAGTCGTGATTACATCTATGGCGGAATACTGCCTTACAGCCGATATGACTCCCGCCGGTATCGCGAACAGCGTGGCGAACAATATGCCGAGGAAGGCTATGTAGAACGTGGTCGGAAATCTGGAGAATATCTCCTCCGACACAGGAGCGTCAGTCCTGTACGACCTTCCGAAGTCGCCCACAGCAACCCCCGCTATGTATTTCACGTAGCGCACGATGAAGTGGTCGTTCAAGCCCAGTTCCTCCCGCTTCGCCTCTATCGCCTCGAGTGTGGCGCCCTCTCCCAGGATGAGGCGGGCAGGATCGCCCTTGGTCAGGTCCATTATCGAGAATATTATGAGCGATATTCCCAATATCACTGGAATCATCATGAGCAATCTCTGCCCGATATACCTTATCACTCCAGATACCCCCGCAGCGCTCCAGCCCTATGGGCTACTCCGCCCACGAGTAGTCGTAAACGTAGAACAGATTCCCGGCGGACGGCTCTACTCCTCTGAGCTTCGAGTTGAACGCGATGGCTGACTTGCTGGTCATCAGGGGGATGAACGGTATGTCTTCCTTGACTGAGTCGCTGGTCTCACGGTAAAGCTTGACCCTCTCATCGAGATTGTTGGAGGATCTCGCCCTCATTATCATGTCATCGACTTTGGGGTTGGAGTAATTGGCGTAATTAGTGTTGCCGATGTTGCTGCTGTGGAGCCGCCCGTAGAAAATATAGTCCGGGTCGTCATATATCGTGGAGAACATGTAGAGCGTTATCTCGTAATTCATGTCCTCGTATATCTCCGATAGATATGTCGCGCGCTCCATCAGCTCGAACTCGGCGTTTATGCCTATTTTTCTGAGCTGTGCCTGCACGACCTCTGCGGGTTTCGTGTAGAGGGAGCTCTGGTTGAGCTTGATCGGCACGGTGAGACCGTCCGGGTATCCGGCTTCCTTCATCAGTTCCTTGGCCCTGTCTATGTCCTGCGGGTAAAATTTGTAGGAAGCGTCGTAAAAATCAGCGCACGTCGGGGATATCGGCATCTCGACCGGACTTCCGTTGCCTTCCAGCGCGCCCTCGACTATGTCGGAGCGCTTTATCGCCAGGGCCACTGCTTCGCGCAGCCTCCTGTCGGCAAACACGCCTTTCTTGCTGTTGAAGCTGATGATGTAGATGAGCGCAGCGCTGTCTATCTCGGAGTACGTGACGTTCGGGAGGCCTGTGAGCGTCTGCTTGTCCGTGTTGGCGGGGTCGTACAGGACATCTATCTCGTCGTTCTGCAGCGCTATGGCGGCGGTCGATTTGTCTGTCATTATGAGAAACGTGACGTCCTTTATCGACGGTTTTCCCCTCCAATGGTCGTCGAACGACGTCGTGACGATCCTGTCTCCGCCCTTCCACGAGACGAATTTGTATGGGCCGGTTCCGACCGGCTGCTTGCGGAAGCCATCGTCCCCCAGCTCTTCGACGGCTCTCCTGCTGACGATCGACAACCCTGTGGCAGCAACACATTCCAGCGCGGGAGCGAACTGATCTTTCAGGCTGAGCTTTACGTGCGTGTCATCGACCGCCGACGCCCCATCCATCATGCTGCTCACGTTGGAGGTGAGGCTGCTCTTTATGGCCCTGTTCAGAGAAAAAACCACGTCATCGGCGGTCATAGTGTCTCCGTTGTGGAACTTGACGCCCTGCCTGATTGCGAAAACGATGCTGCGACCGTCATCCGCAACCTTCCATTCCGTAGCGAGCCCGGGCTCCAGTTTGCCCGAGGAAGTCTTGTGTATAAGCGTGTCATAGATCTGCGATATTATTATGCCCGTGACGGTATCCCTCTGAGCGGCCGGGTCGACGGCAACTATATCCGCATTGATGCTGAATATGAGGTCGTTCCTCTCGGCTCCGGCCGCTGAAATCGCGCCATCGGCATAAAATAACGAGCACAGCCCGATGACAAACGCTGCAATTGCCCGCAAAAGCACCATTCTCTTCATGACTGTCATTGCCCTGCACGGGTGTTCCATTTTCAATCTCTCCTTTGATGTTTTTATAAAAATATGTGGGGAATGTTATTATTGCAATATAGGGACTCGTATTCCCCTTGTCAAATTGATTTTTTTCATGATGTCCATAACTTTTAGTTTGAGCCGTGAGGCCAGGTATATGCTAAAACCCCTCAGCTGATTGGCGCTGGGAGACTTTCTCTGTCAGTGCTTTGGTTTCAGATATTTACGGGCGAGGAGCAGAGTTGAGCCGATTTGGACTTAATCGAGTGTCAATAACTATTATTCCCGCGGAGCAGCCTTTCAAGTACTGGCTCAAATTCTGGAGATTCAAAAAATTTCCTGGTGCATTGGGGAACGTAGTCTGCGGCCTCGCTGAGACGCTTTTTTTTGAGACATTCGCGCACTCGTGAAGCGCTCACCGCCTCTCCCCCTATTTCCAGCCTCTCGATTTCTTCCACGCGGATTCCCCTGGCCGGCAGAACCCTTTTCATCGTTTCGTTGTATATGCGGGTCACTTCCGAATATGGTTCGGTTCCGACGCAGCGAACCGAGATTGAAAGCGCCGGGGCTATCCGCGAAGCGAATATCTCTAGGTCGAGTTCGGCATGTGCCGGCGCGAGTTCCTCATCGCGGGTGAAGTAGGATGGAAACGTCGTGCTCGATACGACGTAATCTCCTCCGCTCATGACCGCCACGTTAGGAATGTCCGCAGTTCCCTCCTGGAGCAAACGGAAACGCACATCGAAGGGAAACGCGGAACGATCGTCCCTCACAGCTATGACGTAAAGCGCGTCGCAGGCCGACGCGGCCCTCTCGATGAGATACCTGTGACCAAGGGTGAATGGATTACAGTTTGCCACTACACATGCAGCCGGCGTTCCGGACGCCGCTGCGGCGAGCCCGCGCAAGAATTCATCGATCCCTGGCCCGCCCCATTCCATGAGGACGGACAAATTCGTTACTGCGACCGTTCGGAAGCCAAGCATCGCAAAACGCTTGGCCGCGTCCGGTTTCGTAAAGAGGGACAGACGCCATATCCCGTGTTCTGAGGCGTACTCGATCAGTCTGGATATGACGGCGGCGGACAATCCATCGCCCTCGAAACCGTCCGCCACGGCTATGCCCTGAATTATATCGCCCGCGAGAGACCCCGTCGCGACAAGACGTTCGCCGCCCTCGAACGCGCCAAACGCGCCAAAGATCACGTCTTCCCCACTGGGAACGGAAAGCCCTCGGGAGAAGAGAAGACGCTCGCGCGCGCTCAAATCGAAATCAGATACCAGTTTCCGTACGCCATACATAACGCCGTCCATCAAAACACTTCCCGGTTCAAACACATTGCACGCTTATTCATGAATCTGTTTCAATCTTTGACTGTAAACACAGAATACGATAATCTGTATTTGCGGTCAATAAGCGTTTTACGTTTTCCCTAATAAACACCCGTATGTTTTTTGCGGCGGAATCCTAAAGGAGAGTGGTGTCATGTTGGAGAGAAAGGCCCAGGCTGGGACGCTCGAATCATCCGACTGCCTTGTGATGGTCGAACCGAGCGCCTCGCCAAAATTCGAGTACGGCGGACAGAACGCCGCGATTTACAGGAGACGAGTCCTGGGGATAATCGAGGAAATCGCTGCGCGGTACGATGGGACAGCCTCGGTCAGGATAGAAGATCATGGAGCCGTTGAGATGACGCTTCGAGCCAGGATCGAAACGGCATTCGAGCGCGCGTCCGGAAAGGAATGAGCCATGCCGAACAAAAGCGCCGGCAGGCGTAACAGCAGACCGTGCAGATCCGTCCTGTACATACCGGGCAACAACCCTTCCATGCTGCAGCATGCGCCGGTCTTCGGCGCGGACGGCGTGCTGCTCGATCTCGAGGACTCGGTCCAGGGACGCGAAAAAGACGCTGCTCTCAGGCTGGTCTCCCATTTCGTGAGGGATACCGATTTCGGGAACGTGATCGTGACCGTGCGCGTAAACGGCGCCGACACGCCGTGGTTCGAACGTGACCTCGAAGAAATCGTCCCGGCCCGTCCGGACGCGATAAGAATACCAAAATGCCATTCGCCCGAGAGCATCGGTCACGCGGATAAAATCATAGGACAGTTGGAAAAAAAACACGGACTCGTCCCTGGTTCCGTCAAGATTCACGCCATGCTGGAAACGGCGCTCGGAATCGAACGGGCCTACGATATCGCAGCGGCTTCGGAGCGGGTGGAGGCCCTGACGCTGGGCGGGCAGGACTTGACGGCTGATATGGGAGTGCAGAAGACGCGGGACGGCGTCGAACTCATGTACGCGCGCGGACGAGTGGTAATGGCGGCCAAAGCGTTATCCAAGCTCGCGTTCGATACTGTATGGACCGATTTGAACGACGCGGACGGGCTCGCGAACGAAGCGAAACTGGCGGTCCAGATGGGTTTCTCTGGAAAGGCCGCGATACATCCGTCGCAGGTCGAGGTGATCAACGAGGCGTATCGTCCGAACCCCAAGGAGCTCCGCCGGGCTTTTCGGATCGTCGAGGCCGCGGATATCGCGGAACGAGAGGGCAAGGGCGTGGTATCGGTGGAGGGAAGGATGGTCGACGCCCCTGTAGTGACGAGGGCGTACTCGCTCATCGAACTCGGGCGCCTTTATGGAATAAACAAGGAGGCTGACCTATGATCGTAAACGAGAAAACGCCGATGAAAAGAAACGGAGCGTTCCGTGATGTGCCGCTGGAAATACCAGGACTCGGCAAGTTCGAGCCCTACGTCTCGCCCTTCGACTACTTGAACCGCCGTATTTCCCTGCCGGACCTAGGCGAAACCATCATTCATCCGAGGGAACCGCGCGCCGATAAAGTAGTTTACGACATCAAGCGCGCAGTAGAGAGATCTGGGCTGGAGAACGGGATGACTATCTCCTTTCATCATCACCTGCGCAACGGAGACGCCGTCATGCCGCTCGTGCTCGGCGCTCTGTCGGAGATGGGTTTCAAGGACCTTCACCTTGCGCCCAGTTCCCTGCCTGACGCTCACGATATGGTGGCTGGCTGCCTTCGCAGCGGGCTCGTTTCACGCCTGTCGTCATCGGGAGCGCGCGGCGAAGTCGGACGGGCGATATCGTCCGGTGAAATCGATATTCCGGTCGTTCTGCGGAGTCACGGCGGAAGGGCGAGGGCAGTGGAGTGCGGCGACGTCAAAATAGACGTGGCGTTTCTTGCCGCGCCGGCATGTGACAGATATGGAAACATGACCGGCAGTTCCGGGCGTTCGGCCTGCGGTTCCCTGGGCTACGCGATGGTTGACGCCAGGCACGCCAGACACGTGATAGCGGTGACTGACAACCTGGAGGAATACCCCCTCAGCCCTCGCATATCCGTACCTCAGTATCTGGTCGATCAGGTGTTGGTCACGGACAGCATAGGAGACCCGTCCAAAATAGCGACCGGCGCGACGCGAATCAGCCGCAATCCGGTCGAGCTCAGAATAGCGCGCAACGCCTTCGACCTGATAGCAGCCTCCGGCCTCCTGGCGGACAATTGTTCCTTTCAAGTCGGAACCGGAGGGGCAAGCCTCGCAGTGGCGGCATACGTCAGGGAATACATGAGGGAAAATGGTATTCGCGGCGCTTTCGGCCTCGGCGGAATGTCGGGCTATATGATAGACATGCTGGAACAGGGGTATTTCAAGACCATGTTCGACGTCCAGAGCTTCGATGCGTCGGTGACCGGCTCTCTCGTTAAAAACCCAGGACATGTCGAAATCGACGCCTCCTGCTACGCCAATCCGTTCAACAGGGGGTGTGTCGCCCATAACCTCGATATAGTAGTGCTATCGGCTTTGGAGATAGACGTATCTTTCAACGTAAACGTCCAAACCGGAAACGACGGGGTGCTGCGCGGCGCCATCGGAGGACACCAGGATACGGCGGCCGGCTCGAAGATGTCGGTCGTAGTAGCGCCGTCGTTCAGGGGCGGCGTCCCGACGATAAAGGAATCCGTTCTCACGGTATGCACACCCGGGGAAACGGTGGACGCGTTCGTGACGGAGCGCGGCATATGCATCAACGCACGGCGCGAGGACCTGTTGGAGAAGGCAATGAACGCCGGTTTGCCCATAAAGGACATACGCGGCTTGAAATCGGAGACGGAGCGCATGACCGGCGTTCCCGATCTTCCGGAGTTCGACCGAAGCCGTATAGTGGCGGTGGTTGAAAACCGCGACGGAACACTCCTCGACAGCGTCTATAAGGTTCGCGGCTGATTTTTGGCGGGCCGTGCCGGGAGATGTGAGAGGAAGGCGCGGCCCTGCGCGGTCGATCGTGATCACGCAATAATTCCTGAACTGCGGTCACGGTTGCATGTATCGCGCTCGAGCCGTGGAGTTTTTTGCACTTCACCACTTCTATTTCTATCCTGCGGGTGCGGAGGAGCCCATGATCTTGTTTTTCGTGACGGGCTTCGGCAACCTGGTTTTTCTTGTGTGGTTTGACGCTTATATTCAAGTCTGCTAAAATGCTTATATAAGGTATTTTTTGTCTTTGACTATCAACGATCCCAAAGAGGGTAGACGGCGTGAAGTGTACTAAAATTGTGATGTGCGGACAAAGTAAGCGCAATCCCTGCCTGAGCGAATTTGGAGGAGCGGCGTTTAGTCTGTTGGAAATCGGGTGGGAAATCGGTTATGATTTATTTCTCATTTTCGGTTCATTGAAAAATACCCTAATAAATTGACTCATTCTCCAATGATATTACCGCTATTTTGAAAAAATAACTTTTA
>JAISLO010000208.1 GCA_031290815.1 Synergistaceae bacterium
CCATGGCCGACAGCAGATCGTCCTCAATATCGTCGACGTCGTCTGAATCCTTGGCCAACGCCGATTCGTAGCGCTCGAGGAGGGCTGCGAAGGATGTTTTCTGCGGCCCTGGAGGCATCCCGTCGAGCAGTATTCTGGCGCGATGTGTGACGAAGTTGACGGACGGCTCGGGCGTATCAGGCTCGCCGGAGTCGTCGTCGTACAGGTCCTCCTTCAGTTCCTGGCTGAGCTCCTTGTCGGGATTCTTGCTGTCAAAATATACCTCGACCTTTTTGCTGTACCCCTTGTGCTCTGCGGTGAGATGAATTATTCCGTTGAGATCATAAGAATACTCGACCTCGACCGGCGAGTCCGCCTCTGCTTTCGCCAGCTCCAGGTTAGTGAGCCCTATAAGGGTGTTCTCTCTGGGCACTTCGGATTCGCCCTGATAGACTTTAAGCCTCACAAACTTCTGGTTTTCTTCGACGGTCCAGAAGAGTTTTGCGCGAGTGGCCGGTATTTGGGTATTGCGCGGGATTATCGGGACACACTTTATTGTGCCGCTGCTTAGTTCGAGAGCCCCGAGGCTCAACGTGTGAGATGTCACGTCCAGCAGGATCTGCTCTACGTTCTCGCCGCTGATTATCCCTCCCTGTATCGCCGCTCCAAACGCGACGCTGAGATCGGGGTCGACGGCGGGCATGCTCGCGTCCCCGAATAATTCGGAGAGCCTCTGAGGAACTACCGGCATTTTGGTCATCCCGCCGACCAGCAGAACCTTGTCTATGTCCTTCGCGCGAAGCTTCGCTTCATCGAGGGACTTGCGCACAAAATCGATTGTGCGCTCCAGGAGATGGGACGCCCACTCCTCGATGTCGTCCCTCGATATCTCGGTCGATATCGTGCAGCCTCTCCCGTTCGGCGTGGGAATGTTGGCTTCCTCAATCTTGACGGTGCCCTTGACGGAGAGGTCTATCTTTGCCTGCTCGGCAACCGCCGACAGCCTTGCGACAGCAGGGATGAAGTCCGAGAGGTCGGGGCCGCCGCCGGAGACAATGACCTTGATAAGGTGGTCGACTATGCATCTGTCGAAGTCGTCTCCGCCGAGCCTCGTGTCTCCGGTACTGGCCAGTACCTCGATTATCTCGCTCATCCTCAGAACGGACACGTCGAACGTGCCTCCGCCGAGGTCGTATACGAGAGCGTGTTTCCACGAACTGCCCACGTTGCCGGACGAGATGTTGATATGATCGTAAAACAGCGCGGCTGCCGTCGGCTCGTTTATGATCCTCTCGACCGACAACCCCGCCTTCTTTCCGGCCTCCATCGTAGACCTTCGCTGAGCGTCGCTGAAATAGGCCGGGACAGTGATGACCGCGCTTGAAACCTTGTATCCCTCAAGGCGCGCGGCCTCATCGCAGAGATAACGCAGAATCATCGCTGAGATGTCCTCGGGGCTGTATGACTTTTTGCCGATGACGATATTCTCGTCCGTCCCCATTCGGCGCTTCACAGAGCGGACCGACTGCTCCGGAAAGGCGACAGCCCGGTTTTTGGCCTTGCGCCCGACGAGGATTTCGCCTTCACTGAAGCTTATCACAGACGGGACTACGCCGTTGCCGTCGATCGGTATCACTCGCGGCTTGCCATTCTCCAAGACGGATATGCAGGAGTTTGTCGTCCCAAGATCAATGCCAAAAATTTTCGACTCTTTCATCTTCGCTTAATTCTTTCCTCTCCATTCGATATTCGACGTATCCACGGATTCGAAGATTACGTCGGCTTTGCGCGCGTTTCCGCTGTCGATCAGCGCGTCCAGGTCGCACAGGTCGGATTCCTCCGGTTTGAGTTCCTTTCTGTCCCCCCAGAGGAATCCCGCGAACTCGAGTTTGTTCATCTCGCACGTGCCCAGATCCAAAAGGTTTTGGAGGTAATCGTCACTCAGACACACTTTTTCATAGGCGTTGTGAAATGTCGCAAACCGCTCCGGGAAGCGTTCCGGAGGATAACGGCGAACCACCTTCACGTATGCCGCCCTCACTTCCTCAGGATCCGCGTCGCGCCGAATCCTCAGAATTTCGTACGCTGACTCAATCATTCGCTCCCCACCCGTTCTTCAAATTCACCCTCCGTCCAATTCCTCGTTTCGTTATCCGCGGCGGCGGAGTACTGATCGACCACGGCTTCACTCTCCATCCCGATCTCCGTTTCGCCGCCGGCGGCAGCGGAGTACGGGTTGACAACTGCTTCGTATCCTGTACCATCTTCTGATTCGCACTCCATCCAGTTCCCAGTTTCGTCATTTGTCACAACGTCAGGCCGGTCGACCGCCGCCTCGTCCGCCATCACGCCTTCTGACTCGCCCTCCGTCCGGCTCTCCGTCTCGTTATCCTCCGCAACAGGGCAGTGGCCGTCCGCGGTTTCGCTCCCCGCTTCGTTATCCGCAATGACGCGGCGCTGATCGATCACAACTTCATCGTATGCCGTAACGGGGTATCGGTTGACGGCCTCTTCGTTCTCAATCCAGTTCGAGGTTTCGTCATTCGTCACAACGGCGGGCCTGTTGACCACCACGGACGCATATCGCAAGACCTCCCCCCCGGACGAGAACCCAGGACGGACGAGCTCCAGCACATATCCTTCCGGCTCGCAGGGGTCGCAGCGCACGGCGCACGCCTCGTGAATGGATGGGTTGAAGGGAACTCCGGTCTCAGCCAGGATCTCCAGGCCAAATTGATCGAGAATCGCGGCTAGTTTTGCCCAGAGCACTTGAAACTCCGGCGAGTCGGGCTGAGACCTATGCCACAGCACAAAACTCTCCGTAAAGGCCATGAGAGGCTTCAATGACTTGGATTCATCCCGCATCCTGCGCAAGATTAAGAGTGCAGACTTTTGGTTCTCAAAGACGCTCTCCAACGCGGCCTGATTTCTGCGCTCCTGGCGGACCGACTGCTGAATGCGCTCATCCACAACGTTGAGACGGTCTGAGATATATGCCTCGATTCCTCCCTCCAATTCCTCGATTTTTTCGGATATCCTCTCGTCCATCGAGACTAAATGGTCTGAAATATACGCCTCGATTCTTTCCCCCAATTCTTCAACTTTTTCAAATGCCCTCTTGTCAGCCGAGACTAAGCGGTTAGAAAAATTCGCCTCGATTTTTTTCCCAAATTCTTCGATTTTCCCAGACGTTCTCTTATCCATCAAGACTAAGCGGTTAGAGATATACGCCTCGTTTTTTTTTGCAAATTCCGTAATTTTTTTGGATATCCTCTTATCCGTCGAGACTAAGCGGTTTGAGATAAACACCTTGACCTTTCTCAAAAATTCCACGATTTTTTTAAAGATCCTCTTATCGATCGGGCCCAAACCTAACATTCCGGCATCTCTTCCCCCCTGGCAAACCTCAGGCCTATGAAAAAGCGCCCGATATTGTATCCTAGCATGACGTATTATAAAACAATTTACGCCGCGCCTTCATCTACCGCAAGAGACAAATATCAAACAAATGAAGCGCGGCCCGCAATGTTATTCATGTTCTCATAATATACCATAAATAGCCCTTGTGCGGCAGGAAAACACAAATTCGCGCGCGGTTTCGGCATTATTTTCGGACAGCCTCCTCATTTGAATCAACGATGAACAGTTTATACCGCATGCCTCAAGCATTCAACCCCTCAAAATTTCTGAACTTAGACCTGACGAATGTGAGGTATAATAGCCGCTGGAGAAGCGTCTTTTCCAAATTTTCGCGCAGGGGGGCACAGTCGTGGAAAATCATAAACCTCAAATTCCAGCGCACATCTTTAGGGAGTACGACATACGCGGCATCGCTGAGAACGAGCTCGACGACCATACGGTCCGAAAGATCGGGCAGGCTTATGGGACTTACCTGTCGGACTTTGGAATATTTTCGGTCACCGTCGGCGGAGATGCGAGACTTTCCACCGCGCGCATAAAAGCGGGGATCATATGCGGGCTGACTGAAGCCGGAATCTCCGTCACCGACATCGGAATGGCCGCGACCCCGACATTCTACTGGAGCCTCCACCACTTCAGCGTTGAAGGTGGCGTTATGGTAACAGGGAGTCACAACCCGCCCGAGTTCAACGGCCTCAAACTGGCGCATGGGAAGACGACGATATGGGGCGACGATATTCAGGAGATATACAGGATCATATCCGAGGAACGCATCCATACGGCGGACACGCCAGGGGTTGTCAAAACCGAGGATATCTCTGAACAATACACGGACATGCTCGCTTCCAGGATAAAACTCGGCCCGAGGAAGCTCAAGGTCGTCCTCGACTCCGGCAACGGTACGGGCGGACTCTTCGCCCCAAAGTTCCTCCGCGCCATAGGCTGCGAGGTCATAGAGCTTTTCAGCGAGCCTGACGGACGCTTTCCAAACCATCACCCCGATCCAACAAAGAGAGAGTACCTCTCAGCACTCATGGCATCGGTGCTGGAAAACGAGGCGGACGCAGGCATAGGATTCGACGGGGACTCGGACAGAATAGGCGTGGTCGACGACAGGGGAAACATGATCTTCGGCGATCAGTTGATGCTGCTCTTCTGGCGGGAGATCCTCCCTAAACATCAAGGGGCAGCCGTGATAGTGGAGATAAAGAGCTCCATGGCGCTCTTCGAAGAGGTGAAGAAGCTCGGCGGCCGCCCGGTCTGGTGGAAATCGGGCCATTCCCTGGTCAAGGCCAAGATGAGGGAGGAGAACGCCCTCTTCTCGGGCGAGGTATCAGGGCACATGTTTTTCGCGGATGAGTACTATGGATTTGACGACGCGTTCTACGCCGCCGGCAGACTGCTTCGGATACTTTCGAATACCGACAGAAGGTTATCCGACATCATTGCGGCCATGCCGTCGTACCCGTCGACAGCCGAAACACGGTTCGGCTGTCCGGACGACCAAAAGTCCGGGATCGTCGAGAGGGTGAAGGAATCCGCAATGCGCGGCATGGAGACATTGACGGTCGACGGCGTTCGGATAATATACAAAAACGGCTGGGGCCTTCTTAGGATGTCGAACACACAACCAACGCTCGTCGCTCGCTGTGAGGGACGGACAAAGGAAGACCTGGAGCTGATCTGCGCCGATATGAAGCACAGGATACGAGACGCCGGCGGCCCGGACTTCGAGTGGGAGTATTAGACACCTCTCTGACTGTCTGATTATTGATTGCTGTCCGCAGAACAAGTCCCCTTACATGGATAGCGGAATCAGACCGTCCCGTTTTCGGACGAAAACTTTATTGCCGAAAACCTCGGGCATGGCGCGGATAAAATATAATACGCTGCTCGCCGCCTGAGGGTTTTTAAACCTCCAGGTACTGCGTCAGCAGTGCGAGAGATTGATCGTCCATGTCGCACAGTGCTCTTTTCATGTCCGCCGCCGAGTGGAACGGCCTGCCGTCGAGGATCCGTTCCGCCCTGGCCCTTCCAACTCCGGGGAGGGCCGTGAGTTCCGCCCTGGAACAGCGGTTTATATCCAGAGGCCAGGGGACGGCGGTGAGGGATCTGCTTCCCCTGTCGGTTACCATTACGTCGATTCGTTCCCCTGGCTCATGGTCCTGGGATGCAACGCCGACGAGCGGCGGATAGCTTCCGAGCGGCCTGCCGAATATGACATTGCCCGACCTCTCCTCCAGTATGACATCGCGCAAGATGGTACCGTTCGGAGCGACCCGCCCAAGCATGACTGGATCGACCTCGCGTCTGACCCACTCCTTCCATCTCCGATAGTCCCTCTCTCGCGCGTTCGGCGGGTTGGACTCCAGCGAAGCGTCGAGGCCGGTTCCAGGAAAGATCATGGCCCTCCTGATGTTTATGCGCCTCACGGCCAGGCCCTCGTCCAGCAATGTGTTCAGAAATGACCTGTTCCACTCGAAACTGTCCTTGCTCTCCCCCGCCAGGCCGGCCAGGAAATTTATGCCCGGCAGCAGCGACGGCATCGAACGCGCCGTTCTTCTCGCTCCGCCGGCGTCGTTTATGATCCTCACTACCGTCACGGCTTCCTCCAGAGAGACCTTGAGCCCGTTGGCCTCGCGCACCGCCGGGTCGAGGCACTCGATGCCAAGGGAGAGCCCGTCTCCCTCAGTATTGCGCTCAGCAATTATCCTGACGCAAGCCTCTGATTCGCTTGGGAAGCGGGCAACGGTCGCAGGATTGCAGTTGTCGGTGTGGAGGACCCTCGGGTTTGGGACGGCACACCTTATGGCTGAGTACAGCTCGTCGATCGCATGAGGGTTCGGCCTGTAGCCGAACGGCGTGCGTTCTCCGCCCCAGGCTAAGATGTTAGAGCATCGGCCGAGCCTGAACGAGGTCATTCCCGAGGCGCGGAGCGCCCCGATCTCCGACGCGACCCCGCCGGCGGACCGCTCCGTGTACGCGTCCCGCGTTCCCTCGGTGCAGAACGAGCACCTGACGCCGCAGGAATCCTGCCTGTCGCAGCCCCTCGATATCTCGATCTCGGCCATCAGGTTCGGGTACGAGGGGTGGAGCCTCATCACCGCCGCTCCAGCCGAGGCCATCTCGTCCAGCCGTCCGTAATCCATGCGCGCGGAGTCGAGCCATTCCCCGGTTCCGCAGAAGAGATCGAGCGACGCCCACGGGTCGCCGCGAGAAAAGTGGTCCACCCCGTCCGGGAGAATGTCATCGGCCCTTCCGCCGCCCCTCATGATATATCCATGCCGTATAGGACCGCCGAGGATCAGCCTCCCTCGCCTTCGCGCTCCGGCGCTCTCCCGCAGCTCGCGGAGGGAGAGCGGAGTTCCGCCTCGGTAGCGCCCTGGCACAGTGAGCCCCATGATCACGATCACAATGTCGGACGAGGCCATGTCATCCAACGTCTCGCCCTTCGAGGCCCGCCAAAGATCACATGTAGCATATCTAACCTCGTGCCCGCGCGAGAGCAGCACGCCGGCGCAGTATCTGACGTAAGGGGACACATAAGGTGGAACGCCGAAGCAGGCCGGCTCATCCACGTATCCGTCGAGGATAAAAGATTTGATAACGCGTCACCTTGATTCAGAATTTTCGTTATTTATTCTCCTAAAGATTATAACATTTAAATGCTTTTACTTCAGATCCGCTTCCGAGACGACCTTCACAGGAGTTTTCTCCCAGCCGGATATTTTCTCTCCGCCAAGGATGCGCAGTCCCACCTTGATGGCGTTGGCCGCCATGTCTGGGCCGAACTGATCGACAGTGGCCAGCATCTTGCCGTCTTTTATCAGGTTCTGACAGGCCTCTATGTTGTCGAAGCCAACGACCTGAATCTGACCGCCCTTGCCCGCCGACTCTATGGCGCGGACAGCGCCGAGAGCCATCGAGTCGTTTGCGCACATGACGCCCGCGATATCAGGGTAGCGGGTGAGGAGGTTCGTCATCACGGTGTTTGCTTCCTCCGTCTCCCAGTGAGCCGTCGTCGACGCCGCGAGGTCGAAACCGAACTCGGTGACGCTCTTCATGAATCCGTTCTTGCGCTGTGTCGCGTTGTCCGCTCCGGGGTTGCCCTCTATGATCACGACCTTGGCGCCCTTGCCTATCTTGCCGCCGAGGAATTTGCCGACCAGGTAAGATCCCTCCTCGTTGTCAGGACCAACGAACAGAAAGTCCTCGGGCAGGCCGCTTTCCTTCAGCGCTTTCTTATCCAGGGTGACATCGATATTGACGACAAGTATCCCGGCATCCACGGCCTTTTTCACGGTTGGGACAAGCCCGACGGAATCGGCCGGAGCCAGGACTATCATGTCGACCTTCTGAGAGATGAAGTTCTCCATGGCGTTTATCTGCGTATCGATGTCGGTCTCGGAATTCATGCCAACCGGTATCAGTTCGAACGAGCCGTCATCGGCCGCAAATTTGCGGGCCCCTTCCTCCATCGTCTTGAAGAACTCGTTTGCGAGCGACTTCATGACCAAGCCCACAACCATCTTTTTCTCCGCGGCAAAAGCGGCTCCGCCAAAACACATCACGAATGCGACCAACAGAACCAGCGCAACGGCAAACCTCTTCTTCATAGTCATAGCCTCCCTCAAAGTGTGAATCCAGATAATCAGACAAACCAAAACCCCGGACAGATTTCGTCACTCCCCAAACCGCTGATTCAGCTCAGGCATCGACCGCCTCCCCTCGTTAGACTCGCTTCCGAATGACATACGCTACACAGTTTTTCAACAACGTACAAAGGCATAATGGCGTACATTTTGGCAGACCGCGCACATGTACACAAATCGCGCCGCCTCGCCGAAACGACAATCTGAATGTGAATGTCACACTTGCAATGCAAGACTATCTAAGCATAGATCGGTATCAGAGAAAACATTTTCCGAGAAAGTTTTCAAAATTATATATTCTCCCTGTCGTTTGTCAATAACATCATCAATCATCATCTCTCATGGCCTCAAAGGCGGATTTGATCGACTCCAGCAACAGCCTGCGCCTGTCTTTTTCTGGCATTTCGCCTGGCAGGCTGGCGGGTGAGATGGGCTGTCCAAACGTCAGTGTCACCCGCCTCGGCCTTGGAAACCTATACTGAATGGGAAATGCCTCCCATGTTCCCTCCACCCACACCGGAACGATGGGAACGCCGGTCTTGGATGCCAGCAGGGCGACTCCCCCCTCGAGAGGTTTGAGCTCTCCATCCGGAGTTCGTTCTCCCTCCGGAAATATCAAAACGCTGTATCCGTCCTCCAGAAAACCTATCGTCATACGGAGCAGAGCGGCCGCGCTGTTCTTGTTCTCATGGGACACCGGGACGGCCCCAAGTGTTCGAATCAGCCACGCGAAGAGAGGAACTTTAAAGAGCCCGTCCCACGCTATGAATCGGAGGCGTCCTGGAAATGCAACCCCGATCGCCGGGGGGTCGAGGTAGCTCTCATGATTTGCGGCGAGTATCACTGGACTTCCAGGGGGAAGGGAGGCGAGAAATTTTTTGAGCTCCATCATCCCGCGGACCCTCATTCTGTGGTATATCAAAAAGTAAATCCACAATAGAAACTGAGCCAGCCTGTACAACAACTCCACACACCCCCAGATCTTTCAAATGCGGCTATCAGTTTAACTCACACAGAGACATGCCTGCCATCTTCAATTACTCAGATGACGGCCATGATCCGCAGGACCATTATACAATTTGACATCGCCGTCGTTTCCAATCTCTCCATTCTTTCATGTTTCCGGGGGACAGGATGGAATCATAGCCGTCCGGCGGCAAGGGCCGGCAAAGGCAGACAAAGAACGCAAAAATGACTTGACCGTCGGCATTATATATGTTTATATGTGTTTGTTGATGACTGAGCAGGCGGCGGACTCCTCTGGAGATTCGCGGTGCCGGGCCGTTGAG
>JAISLO010000209.1 GCA_031290815.1 Synergistaceae bacterium
ACCCTTTTCATAGACGAGGCCTACAGCCTGTCATACGCCGACGACCGTTCGGGCGACAGCTTCAAGAAGGAGGCGTTGGAACAGATAATAGCCTTCCTGGACGACGCCGAGAACAGAAAGCGCTGCTGCATAATCTTCGCCGGCTACGAGCGCGACATGCAGGGGCTCTACAGGTCGAACGCCGGCATGAGGTCGAGGATAGAGGAAGTCCGCTTCAGGGATTACACGGCGTCCGAGACATACGAGATATTCGCCCTGTTCTGCCGTAAGAACGGCTTTGCCATATCGCCCGGCGTCGCCGAGCGTTACATCCCCGCATTCGAGCATTTAAGGACGCTCGAATATTTCTCCAACGGACGGACCGCGCGAACCATCTTCGAAAAGACCGCCGCGCGGATGAAAAGGCGCGTTGTGAGGTCCGGCGATATCCCGGACGAACTCAAGAGGACTATAACTCTGGACGACCTGTTGAGCCCAGGCGAGATGATATCCGAGGTGGGGACGGCATGAACGGCGCTGGAGCGCATGATATCGAGAGCATCATAGCCAGCCTTCGCAAGCGCGCGTTGACAGTGGTCCTCATGACGGACGTCTCTGGCAGCGTGAAGGGCGAGCGGCTGGACGCCGTGAACGCGGCCATGAGAAACGCGGTCTCCAGACTGAGGGACGTCTGGAACGATGGCGCGTCGGCGGAGATTCACGTCGCGGTCATGGAGTTCGCGAGCTCAGCCGTTTGGAGAACGCCCGTTCCCGTACCCGTCTCCGATTTCCGGTACGAGGACATCGCTCGGACGGGCGGCGGGACGAATTACAGCAACGCCTTCAAGGCGCTGGGCGAAAAGCTCTCGGATGGCGCGTTCACGGACCCAGAGGCCGGATCGTGCGATCCGGTTTTAATTTTGCTGACGGATGGGAAGCCCTCGGACCCGTTCATCTACGGCGACGAGTTGGACCGGCTGAGGGAGTGCGCATGGTTCCTCCGGGCGCTCAAGGCCGGCGTCGCCATAGGGGAGGGGGCGTCATCCGAGGAGTGCCTGCGCGCGCTCACTGAGTTCACCGGGGACAAGAGAGCGGTGTACCCCACGGACATCCGAGGTTTGATCGCCCGTGTCGAGCGGATAGTCTTGAAACTCATGGATTTATCGGCCAAACGGCCCCCGGCGGTGATCACGCCTCCCGTCGATACCCGGCCGGCGAACCCATCGGATTGGGATGATCCCGAAATTCCAGGGTTTGAGGACATCGACTGGGAGCGCGACTTTCCCCCGTTCGAGGGATGACGGCTATGATTTCCGCGAATTTATAACGACGTAGTGTGAAGGACCAGGTCTCTCACCCGCGTCAATACAAATTCGCAGAAATCATCGTCCTCGGCTCGCTCGAAATTAGCTCCATGATATGGGTAGCCGCGCGGCACGAGCGCCTTGTCTGCCGCCTGGAGCATGGACAGGTCCAGTTCGCCGTCGCCGGCGGAGACGCTGCGCCGGTATTCCGTATGCGTCCGCAAAAAACGGGAGACCGCGGATCCCTTTGTCAGTCCCCTTGGCATTATGTAGACCTTTTCATACGCGAAATGCAGGTCGAACAGTTCGCGATCGACAATGCCCTCGAGTATCTCCTTAAAACTGGAGGAGGCCGCGAGCTTGGCGAAGATGAAAAAACCGTCCGCCAGCCGCGCGTCGTAAAAGAAATCCGGCCGTCCATCGATCCGTTCCTTGCATTCTGGCAGTCTGAGGATGCTCTCGCGATATGACGCCCGCGATTCGTCCGTCCACTCCTCGTCAATCTCACCGTCCTCCAGCAGAATAGCGCCGTTGCAGGCCAGTGCGAAACGTGGGGCACCGCTTCCTAGCATCGCAAGCCGGCGGTACTGCTCCACGGACCGCGTCGTCACTGGGACAAACTCGACGAATCGAGCCATTTCCCGCAGCAGATCGTACGAGCTGGGAGACATGAAGGAGAGATCCTTGCCGTCCCGCGTCTCGACGCATATATCGCCGGATCTTGCCGTTTTGTACGAGTGAATGAGCGTGTTGTCCAGGTCGGAGAAGAATATCAGCCTTGTGTCCGCGGCCTGAGGCTGGCAGAGTCCCGGCTGACTGCGCCGCCAGTCGGACTGGGATGAAATCCGAGACCCTTCACTCTCAGGCATTCGCCGCCACTGTTTTGATGATTCCGCAGGCGTTGTAGTTCACGAGAGGGTATTCGATCGCTGGAGCGTTCTTCTCTCTGGCCAGCGTCAGGAGATGGGAAATATACCGCTTGTCGCAGCCGGGCTTGAAGAGAATCGCGTCGGGGACGCGCCGAAGCAGAACGCGAGTGGTTTCGCCGACTCCGGGCTTGATGAGGTTTATGTCGCTCACGTTAAATTCCGCGGCGATTTTATAAACCTCCTCGATGCCGCCGAACTCGGCGGCCGGCGGCGTCTTCGTCTCGTGATTCTCGGATTCGAAACAGCCCTCCACCCTGTCGATAAACGTGTACGTCTTATCCTCGTCCTTCAATTCGTTGTAAAATACGCACCCGTGGAAATCTCCCTCCCCGATCAATCCTGCGCGGAGGACTGTACGGCTCATCAGGCCGCACACGGTCGAGTTCAGGCAGGCGCTCGCTATCAAAAAATCCTCCCGTGTTCCGTATATGCCGGTCAGACGAGGCGGATCGGCCAGGACCGCGATCTCCTGACAGACATCGGGGAACTCTGTCAGCGCTGATTTCAGCTCGCGCAAAATAGCGCCCTTTCCGGTCCATCCATCGACGAATTGAAGTGATTTCGGCGGATGCCTGTCGAGGATGAACCTCACGGCATTTTTGTCGATGCCCCTGCCGCGAATGATGGAGACGCTGTAGTGTGGCGCGTCGACGCCGTACTTGCGCTTTAGGCGGCGCTTCACAAGGACGCCTATCGGAGTCCCTGAACGCGCCAGTGAGACGAGGACCACGTCTCCTCCCCTGCGCCTGTAGATCTTTTCCGAGACCTTGGCAACCGCGCCGGCAGTCATGCCCGCGAAATTGTCCAGGGCCAGCTCGAACGCGCGCATGTACTCCGGCGACGGAGCGTACTCCAGCGGCAGCATTTCGGAGTAATGCGTCCCGCTTTGGATGAGAGGTTCTCGCTCATGGGCCGGGATGGGGCTCAGGCATCCGGTGACGTCCTTCAGCAGCAGCGTGACGTCGCAGGGAAGGAACGTGCCGTTCAAGAGGACCACCTCGCGATGCAGATCCGCGTGTTTCCGAAAGCTCTCAGAGCGCCGCAGATCCGCCGCTCCGCCCAGTCGTTCCTAGGCGAGTCAGTCGCGATGACGACGGCGTCGTATCTCATTAAATTGTACAGGTACGTCTGCCGCGACGAGTCATACAAACTCGGCAGAGGCCACTGGGATCTTATGGGATAATCCCCCTCGCGGAATGGTTCTATGGGACTTCGCGTCGTGGCGTGACACAGCGTGTTTTTACCCCGCGCCCGGAGCGCGCGGCCCAGGTACATCGAAGGATACATGAACTCCTCAGTGCCGAGGACGAGGATATTATCACCCTCCATGTCGAGCTTTTGGGCGGCTTCGGCAGCAAATCGCGAGCAGGCCCGGAGGTAATCCTCCAAGACCACGCCCCAGCGCGGGTCGGGCAATCCGGTCACACAGATCCGCTCCGCCTCCGGCGCTTCGGCGTCGGAGACGCACGCCGGAATGGGAGAGATGTCCGGCGCGGTTATCCTTGACGAGTCGACTCGCGTCAGGCAGGCGAGTGAAATTCGTTCCCCGTCAGGCAGAATCTTCGCGTCAGCGCCAAGGATCAGCGCCGCCACCGTAAACTTTACGCTAGGCTTGATGAGCCCGCGTTCGTCCAGCGCGCGGATGAAATTGGAGACGGTTCTTCCGGTGGTTATCTCGTCATCTACTAAGATTATCCTGTCAAAGTCATAAAGCCCATCCACGTGAAGCGCGTGGTCCGTGGCGTGGCTGTGCTCCTCCAGGAACTCCACGGCCGGCTTACGCCCGCCCATGCGCTCGCGGGTGGTGTGACAGTAGACCGAGCCGGCGACCTCAGCAGCCACAGCCGCGCCGACCGCCGTCGCCGTTTCCGCGAACCCGACTACGAGGACCCGCTCTCCGCGCCCGCACGACTCCGCCGCGAGCCTGCCCAGCTGCCTGAAATACGCCAGCGCCTCGGCCGGGTCGACGGGGACGTGCTTTCCCTGCATCCTGTTGACGATGAGGAACGGCCGCTTGGAGTTGTTTTGGCGTTTCGCTATGCCGATGAGCCGGCGCTCGTCGTACGGCGTCTTGTTCTCGACAAACAGATGTTCCATCATTTCAGCTCCACCGGGGTTTCGACGTAAGAGATTACAGC
>JAISLO010000210.1 GCA_031290815.1 Synergistaceae bacterium
GTGGTCGAAAACGTCTTAGCGAACTTCTCGTCCCTCCCTGGCTTGGCACGTTCTCCGCCCTTCCGCTTGACGTCGAATCCCGCTTTCGCCCTGCTGGTCTGCTCTGCCAGCTCATAGAACCTGTCCATGGACTCGCTGCTCGCGTAGGGCTGCATGAAAAGCGTCCGAACAAACGCCCACTCCGAGGGAGATATTTGCTCCCGATTCTCACTGCTGAGCTGGCCGCTCGTTGCCTTCAGGGCCTCCGAGCCGAGGGTGCCGCCGATGCCCCTCAGTACGTGGTCTATTTTCAGAGGGGATATGCCAGTATATTCGCCCATCAACTTTGATACTCCTGACGTGTAGGCGGCATACTGCAATTCCGGCGGAAGCCTGTCGTACTTCTGGGACACGATAGGACGCCCGGTAAAAAAACTCCGGTTCGCGTATGCCTCGATCCACGGCAGAAGCAGCGTCGGGATAACGGGCGGGACGCCGGCGTCCCACAATGAGCGCGGAAGTCCCCTGAACGCCGCCGGCTCTTTCTTGTACGCGGCATCGAGAACCCGTTCCGCGAGTGAGCCAGCCATGCCGAAGGTATCGGGCTTAGGTATGCGCACCCACGTATCCCCGACCTTGAACAGCCAGAACAGGTCCTTTATCCGCCGTGGCATCTCCTCGTATTCCTTCCTGTCCTCGTCGTCCCCCCAGAGGTTTGCCAGTACCCACGTCGTGACCGACGGCAGTACCACGTAGAGCAAGACCTTTCCGAAGGTCTGTCCCCGACGCTCGACCGATGTCCTTATCGCCTTGTCGACACCCTGAATGTTGGCGTTGAAGAACGCCGTCACCCTGTTGACCTCGCGTCCCCAAGTGCCGGCCCTCGCGAAGTCGATGTTTACCTCCCTCGCCCTCATCGCGGCCTCCTGCTTGGGCATTCCCTTACCGCGAAGATAGTAATACTCGTAGAGCTTTGGAGCTATCTCGATCCCCTCGTTCCAACCGCCTATCCACCGCTCCAGAGCGACGATGGACTGCCTTGCCTTCTCCGTAAAGCCGCCTTCCCTGAATGCCGCCCTGACTTCTCGCCTGAGCGCGTGGGGAGAATTGCCCCGGATCTCCGTTATCCCCGAACGAAATACCCCCTCCTCGATGGCCTCGTTCAAAATGCTCTTCATTCTCGGGTCATTCGAGTAGCGGATCATCAGGCCCCTTATGGAGTTATAAAGGGGAGGCATCCACGACTCGGAGTTGATCGCGACGTTCACCGTGTCCCTCAGAAAGTTTCTGACGATAAAGGCCGGGTTCCAGCGCGTCGTGCCCATCTTGAATATTTCGGCTGGTATGGTCAGGACATTCGCCAGCTTGCGCATTCCTGAGGCCGTTGGGGACGTCTCGTTAATCGCCGACAGCGCCGCGTAAACGTCCGGGTCAGTGGCGTAATACTCCCGCTCGCCGTCCTTCCAGACGTAGAACACGCTGTCGCCCTTTTCTCCAGGCCCTTCCACCTTCTCCGCGTACCGCCCAAAGCCCTCCACCTGCGAGATGTTTATCATGGTCTTGCCTACTTCGTTTCTGGCCGCGAGCGCGTGAAACGCCTGCATGTTGCGGAGCATGGACAGCAACGGGTCCAGAATCTGATAGACCTCGGCCTCGTCCGAGACTCCCGTCGCTCTCTTTATCGGGTTCGGCAGGTTCACCAGGCTCTTTCCCCTGCCCCTTAGAAACGCCGCGATATCCATCTCGGCCTGCCCTGGGTTGTCCACGCGGAAGAACGGCACGTAATTCGGCCACTTCTCCTTGAGGTAGTCGAACTGCTCCTGAGACATTATCCCGGTCTCGACGAGCGTTCTTTGAACGGTGTCGGTGTAGATTTCCCTTATCTCGGCGGCGGCCGTTTTTATGTGTTCCGGCGTGCCTGCGATTATCGCGCGCTCCTCCTCTTCGGATATTCCCAGCCCCGGTTTCATTCCGTTGGCGCGGTAGTCCTGGGCTCTGGCGGCGGCCAAAAACTCCGACAGCAGCGCGTGTTCCTCGGGCTTCAGATTCCCGAAGACGGCCATGATCGGTGCTATGTCTCTGTCGGCCTTTCCACGGTAGCCCGCCGCCGTTCGCGCCCTGGCGTAAAGATTCTTGTCGTCCTCCAGGTATTTGACGTCGAGCCTGTCGCGTACCTCGTTCGTTATCCTCTGGAGGGGCGCGAGCGAATCGACGAACAGATCGTAAACGGTCTCGCTCAGCTTTTTGGATTCGGCGTCGGCGTCGGGATCGTAGACGATGTTAGCCCTCAGCCTCTCCTGCGGCGTCTGAGTGAAATATCTGGCCACGGACGCCTTGATGTCTGCGACTGCCGTCCGCAGTCCGGGTTCAGCCTGTGACAACCTCTCCTCAAAGACCTTGTAGAACTCGGGATACTTAGCCCTGGCCTGAGCGTCGTTTATCATGTAGTGAAGGAAGAACTGGGCGAATCCCTCTCCCTGAAGCTGTTCCTCGCTGTACGCCTTTTTGAAATCCTCAGAGAGATTGTCGTGCAGCTCTCGCTTCTGCGATTCTTCCAGATCGCCCGATCCGAGCTTTTTATCAAGGTAGTGTCCCAGCTCGTGCAGCGCCACCGGCAAGTCATTTCTGTACCTTGACCGCATGACCTCCGAGAACACGTAAAAAGTCCCGATTGATCCCGGTACCGTCTTTCCGTGACGCCAGGGCACCAGATCATCGACCTTTGCCCTTATCTCGGCGATGGTTACGAGCCTGCCGCCCTCCTGCTGTTCGGGTATCTCCGGCTCAAACTCCCTGCGTGTATCGGAGGTGAGGGCTCTGACGTTGTCGTCGCCAAATCTCCTCTCGTATTCGCCGGCATCGTTAACGATATTCTCCCTCAGCCTGCCTTGAGCTGACCTCTCCTCATTCTGGCCGTTACGATTCGTGCCCCCGCTCTGGGCCTCCAGTTCCTCCTCGGTTGCGAGTATACGGTCGAACACGCCGCGCATCTCGTCCGAGAGCTGTACTTCCGGGTTGCCCCGAATCGCCCTGAAGAAGTCGGCCAGCCACTTCTTGAACCTCCGGAACGCGTTTCTCAGAGCGGCCGACGGAGCCCGGCCCTCCCTGACGTATTCCAGAAAGGCGTCGGCGAACTTGTCGTGTTGTTTGTCGGTAAACCCGTTCTGTCCCTCGGTCCAGCCTACGAACTCGCGAATGGCGTTCATGTCGGCCTGCAGTTGGGCGTCGTCGGCAAACTCCGCCGCCTGCCTGTTGGTTATCCACAGGAACAGGTGTCCGAACTCGTGAATGGCCGTAGTGACGTCGGCCCGAGGCGTGAAGATTATCTTGACGTTGTTCGGGTCAGAGAGGTTTATGGCCCCGCGCGGCTTCTTTTTGCCGACCTGCGTGTATGCATTTCCTTCGGCGTCATTGACTCCAGACAACATGTCGCGTATAGTTATTTC
The DNA here is from genome assembly GCA_031290815.1 of Synergistaceae bacterium. Lineage (GTDB taxonomy): Bacteria > Synergistota > Synergistia > Synergistales > Synergistaceae > JAIRWR01. The sequence goes on from JAISLO010000210.1 coordinate 3,426, forward strand.
ATCAACTCCCACCGTTGCGGCGGGGTCGCTGGATTTGGCGGACGCTGCATTTTCGGCGGGAGTTTGATTGTCTTCTACAATCAAATCAAATAAATCCGCCTCAATCGGAATCATGCCCTTATTATCGCGCATCTCCTGAGCAACCAGCCTGACAGTGTAGGTCTTACCCCTAATTCTTAACGGGAGATAAAAGCGATGCATGTTTTCAACCAGGTCATTATCTGTGTCCTGCCAGCTTTCGATCAATACCGAATGATTGACTATGCCTTCCACAGATAATAAAGCCGCTTTCCTGGCTTCCGTTTGCTCAGGCGAACGCCCTCTCCACGAGGAAGAAGTTACATGCCTTGCCTTGTTTTTTGACGCAATTGACAGTTTTGCCTTGGCGTCCGCGCTCAACATGGCTTCTTTGCCGATCAATCCATTTAAGTGTTCGCGAACATCCGCCCATGTGGAAAGTTTCGCATTGTCGGCTTGCTCTGCGCTAACGTTGTACACGGGGACTATTTCATCAAGATCGACATCGCTGTTCATCGCTTGATAATACATCTCCATAATCTCCATCGTGTCCTCGTTCCACACGACGAAGTTATGGGTGCCCTCGCCCTTGTTGCGGCTCGTGCCGTCCAGATACTGGAGGCCGGGAATGCCGGCTTCGCCGAGCGCGAGCGACGCGGCTTTGTCGGAGCCCAAGGAGGAAGAGAGAGTCCTATAAAAATGCTCTCCAGATTGGTCCATATCAATCTCCGTTTCCCCCTCGAACGGTACGGTTTTAAGGAGGTTAACAACGGATTGCCAGAAAGCGGATTGTTCTTCATCCCCGTCCCCCTTGAGGGAAGCGACTTTTCTCTCCGCTTCGTTGACAGCGCTTGCGCGATCCCACAAATTTAAAAAGAGCTTA
>JAISLO010000211.1 GCA_031290815.1 Synergistaceae bacterium
CGAATCTATTTCCGTAGGAATCGTGCAAAGGGATGCGAAAGCGTCCCCTTGCACGTGAGCAATATGTTGACCTATTCTGTTATTGTTATTTTGCAGTAGGCTCCAGTCAGGACGAAATACTCGTTGTCTATATTTGTGTCAAATGTGGTATCTTCACCTTCGTAGTACGAAGGCACGGTTTTGACGATGTACGTCCCTGGCGCCAGGTTCTTGTTCGTGAACGTCACGATGCCGGCTTCGCTGGAAGGCTGGCCTCTCTGCGCGAGCGTCGTCCCGTCCGCCGCGTAAAGACTGGCGATTACGCCGTGTCCCAAGTTTGCGTAGTTGTACACGTTCATTTGGTTATTGTTGTAAGGATCGATATACGTCTTGTGCCCCTGGATCTGCACGGTCAGCTTTTTAGTCGTGTTTTTGTAGTCGTTGAACTTGGCGCGGACGAAAGTCGCCGCAAGATCATCTTCCTCTGGGCTGAGCTTTGACGGCAGGTCATAAAATAGGTGAACCACGTCGCCGTCATACAGCGGAGTTTGGAGGATATTGGCACCTATCCAGTTATCAGGACTGTCTTCCATTGCCGGGAATTTGTCGTTGACGCGGAACACCCACCCGTTGAAGGCGTATGTCCATGCAACTCCCCCGTCCGTCCATTCCGCATCGTAATTGTCGTTTACCTCAACTGATGCCAAGTAATTAGTGGTTTCCGTGAATGCCACAAGGTTCGTACCCTGTACTCCGTAAAACGCCAAGCCATTATTCCCATTGTTATCAATGGCTCGGAGGAGGGTGTTCACTGTATTCCCCGGATTTAGATCGTCGCTAATGCTCACGGCGAATTCCTTTCGGAAAGCTGTGCCGGGTATGGCGTCGCCATACTCATCAGGGGCGTCGCCAGCCTCAATGATCAGTCTAACGTTGATGGTTCCGGTTGAAATCTCGCCGGACACCACCACATAGGTCGAACCAAAAGGGTCGTCTGGATCAGGCGGTATAGCGTCCCCGCCCAGGTAACTAGCCGCCATCGCCGACGCTGGCGCAAATGCCAGCCCCATCGCCGACAGCAAAAACGCCAGCGCGATAGCAAGCAAAAACAGTTTCCTATTTCTCATAATCCTTCAACACACTCCTTCAAAGGTTTTGTTTCGGGCGCCATCCGCGCCTCACAGATCGCCTTCCGACAACCACCGCCAGTATCTTCATTCACTCGATATCGCCCTTCCTTTCCCGCCCGTCAGGACGCAATAACATACCATCCGTCGGGCAGCGCAACCTCCCGGCAAACAGATGTCCAACCTCTCCATCTCGATTTTTTATCAAACCACAAAAAAAAGCCTACGCTTACGCGCAGGCTGACTTGTTATAAGTATCAGGCATATCCAGGAAAAGAACAGTATCCAAGACATACATGCCTCGCGCCCTACGCGCTTAATCCCGGCAAGTTTCCTGGCTCTCGTTCTCCCTACTCCCGCGTCTTCCCACCGTTACCAACGGCAGTGACTCGCTTGCGCATGCGGTTTCGTCCCGATCACAGTGGCGGGGCCGCTCCGGATTTTCACCGGATTCCTACGTTCCGAAATCATATTATTCGATTGTTGAAGTATCTCATTTCTGTCGCTAACTACTTATCTTTAATGACTAAAATTATTCTATACTATCTCCGCGCGTTTGTCTATACCCAACTCGCCCAACTCAACTCGCCCAACTCGCCGCGGCCTTCGATCGGCCTCGATCGCTTCTGGGAATTATGACCAGATTATTTTTTCTTTGTACAGCACCCTCCAGAGAAAAAGGCCGGATGGATCCATGGTCTGCGCGCTCGCGCTTCTGTCGTGCCCGCCCAGGAGAATCTCCCGCAGCCACGCCTCGTCCCGGCGTCCGGCTGCGATCTGAATCAGGTTGCCTGCCGTTATGCGAACCATGTTGGTCAAAAACGATTCGGCAATCATTCGCAGGATCACGAGATTTCCCACTCTGACAAGGCGAGATGAGAGGATCGTTCGCTCCGCGTCCTCTGGACAGTCCGCCGCCCTGCAGAACGAACGGAAGTCATGCCGGCCGATCAGAATCCGCGCGGCGGGCACGGCCCGGCCCCAATCGTAGTGACTGCCCCTCAGCCAGAGCACGTAGGGCCTGATGTGGGGATAACATACCGGCGAATTCCATATAAAGTAACGGTACTCCCTCGCCGAAGCGCTGTGTCTTGCGTGAAAGCCCTCCCCCGCTATGGCCGACCTCATGACAGATACGGATTTTCTCAGCTTTGAGTTGAGGGCGAGCGTCAGTCTCCGCGGCTCCCAATGTTTGCCAAGGAAAAAATTCGCAACCTGCGCCCTCGCGTGAACTCCAGAGTCGGTTCGCCCCGCGCCGCACACCGATGAGCCCTCGCCGAGACATCTCAGCGCCGCCTCGATTTCATCCTGCACGGATCTCCCATTGGGCTGGGACTGCCAGCCGTTGAACTCGGAGCCGTTGTAGGAGAGCTCAATGGCGTAGTTGGGCATGAGTCAGCGGAAAAACGCGGAGCTGATCGAGCTGACAGAGAATCCGCGATCGACCGCCAGGACGATCGATATGAAGACGACGAGGGAGGCAAGGGCCAAGTTATCTGATGAGGTCCAGTTGAGCGGGTTGAGCCTCGTTCTTTTCATCCCTGGCGAATAACAGCGAGCCTCCATTGCGGTGGCAAGGTTCTCCGCCCTCTGAAA
>JAISLO010000212.1 GCA_031290815.1 Synergistaceae bacterium
GAATATGAATATCAACGCGACGCAGCCGACCAGAAAGCCTATCCACACCATGTTCCTGTAGGTTTCAGTCTCGCCGAGCAGCGCCTGATAGAAGAGTATCGTCTCCGCGCCCTCCCGGAAGACGGCTAAGAAAGCCGCCGCGCCGAGGGCAAAGCTGCTGCCGGTCTCGACGGCGGCCTGGACCTTGCCCTCGATATAACGCTTCCAAGCCTCAGCCTCTGCCTTCGCGACCATCCAGTTGCTGACGAAGAAGAGCACGACGACCGCCAGAAGCATCGCCACTCCCTCCAGTATCTCCTGGTTCGCGCCGCTGACCTCGAAGACGAGCTGGATGGCGACCGCCGCCAGCGCGCTAGCTATGAGAGCCGCAAACCCGCTTATATATACGATCCTGGTCTGCCGCAGGTTGCCGGACCGGATCAGATATGCCGCGATAGCCGCAATGACGAGTATCGCCTCGAACCCCTCGCGCAGACTGATCAAAAGCGACGCGAGGAACACCCCTGTTGAGCTCTCTTCCTTGCCGTCGAGCTGATTCGCGTCCTCCCGGAGCATTTTTTTCAACGCGTCGAGGGAGCTTCGAACCTCGCTGACGGGCGCGCCGTCCGTCATCAGCTTCTTCACCGCGCTGAACTGATATTCGACTGTGGATGCGCGCTTTCCGGATATGTACGAGAGAACGGCGCGCTCTACCCCCTCCTTTTCGTAATAACCGAAGTATGCGTCGTTGACGAAGTCCTTGCCGGCCTTAGCGTCATTTTTAGAATACGCGTCATACGCATTGTCGAGCGAAATGTGCATCTGATCAATTATTTCGTTCCAACTGGCGTATTGTGCGGCGTTTGATACTCCGCACCAAATAAGGAAGGCTGTGCAGACAAATGTCATAATAAGTATCGCAGTGGTTCTTCGCATCACTCGATTGGCTCCTTTCATGTGCCGTCAAAACGTGCCGAATAAAGGCCTAGTAACCTTTGTAAAGCATACCCCGCCGCCTGCAGGCCCTCCGTAAGTGACTAAGATGTTCATTTTCAATAACTTTAACGGCGTCACATCCCGTAACATTTCACGAGCCCGATACATCAGACGGGGCGAGATGAATATTACATCAGTAAGTTGGTGTTGTCAAACATAAAATCGAAAAGGTGACCGAAATAAATTGCGGCAGGGTTTTCGCTTGAACTAAATGTATTTCACAGGGATTATATTTTCGAATGAGCGGCGAAAACGTCCTTGGCATTTTCTGTTTAACCGACTGATGCTTGCGCCGGATCTGAAAATAATATAGAATTTGATTACAGAAACAAACACCAGATTTCTGAGGAGGAGTGTCATTGTGAAGTGGTTTTGCAGAAATATCTCGGTGGCTGCGGCGCTGTTGTTCTTCTTGTCCTCACATGCGTCGGCCGACATCAAGCTTCCCGCGCCTCAAACCGAGGGGGGGATGGGGTTGTTTCAAGCGTTGAAGGAGCGTTCTTCCGCGCCCGGCGGGGACTTTCCGACTGCCCCCCTCTCCATGGAGGACCTGTCCACGATCCTTTGGTCGGCGACCGGACTGAACCGCGGGGAAAAAGGGTGGACTGTGCCAATGGCCCACGGACTGCCTCCTTACGTTTACATCTGCGCCGCGCTCGAATCCGGGGTGTACCGGTACGACTGGGCGGCGAACGCCCTGGTCGAGATCTCGAAGGAGGACATCAGGGGGAAGATCGGAGCTCAGAGGTTTGTCGCGTCGGCATCATGCAGCCTGATATTTATTTCGAGCGCCGAGGGCCTCGTTGACGTGAAGGATGAAGATCTGAAAAAACACTTCGCGTCCGTGGCGGCGGGAGCCATGACCCAGGATGTATACCTCGCGGCTGCGGCCTTGAACGTAGGCGCGAGGTACATTCACTCGATAAAATTTCCGGAGACCAGGAGTCTCATAGGCATCCCGGACGAGGACGAGATACTCTGCCTTATGATACTTGGAAAATAAACCGCCCCCGCCGCGTTTTGAAGGACCACTGGCAAATCAAGGTTTAAGCCGGCCAGGAATATATCTACAGCCACTCCGCGAGTTCATCCGCGGGGAAGTCGGCCCCGTGTGACGGATAGATGTGTTTGGCGCCCATGTCGAGTATCCTCCGCCACGTTCGCTTTATGCCGGCGATCGACGAGCCGTATATGGGCATGTGCCGCCAGATGCCGGGCAGGGGCTGAGTTATGGTGAGGTCGCCTGTGAATATGCGGCCGTCGTCAAAGAGAACGCTTATCGAACCTTCCGAATGACCTGGAGTATGAATTATCGAGGCCGGGAATCCGAGGTTGTCGAGCCTGACGTCACTATCTATTATGACGTCAGGCTCGACCGGTTGGAATGAGAAAAATATGTGCGGGACCACGTGACGTCCCATGAAAGCCTTGAACCGGCCCATCGCGTTCAGGCCGTCGGATACGACGAATCTGCCGGAGCGCAGGACTTCCGCTTCGAGTCTGTGGATTGCGATAGGGGCGCTGCTTATCTCTTTGATCCTGCGAGCGCATCCAACGTGGTCGTAGTGAGCGTGGCTCAGTACGACGAGCGAGATGTCCGCAGGCTTGCATCCCGCGAACCTGATCCCCGCCATCAGCGCGGAGGACGAGCGTGGTTTGCCCGTGTCGACCAGCAACCATCGCTCCCCTGACCTCACGAGCCAAGCGTTTACACCCTTTAGCCTTATTCGGTGAATTTCCGTTTCTATTTCTGTGGTCGGCATATCTCATTCCCCTCTTA
>JAISLO010000213.1 GCA_031290815.1 Synergistaceae bacterium
CTGTCGAGCTCGCGAGTCCGGCGGTTATGGAGCGGCTTATCGATCCCGGTTGGAACGTGATGATGAAGGACGAGATCATAAAGACGCTGAAGGATCAGAAATACGACCTCGTGCGTTACGCCGAGGGCATGGAGAGGCTGAAGCTCGATATGCGCGACAGGTTCAACGCCATCCTGCCCAAGGTCGGCGGTGAGGTCGCCGTCAGGAGAGTTCTCTTCGACGAGTACATGGCTCAATAAATACTAAAGAAACCGCTCGGAGACAGTGGGAAGCAAGGGGAGATTTGAATGGTACCGCCGGAGGTAATGTCGCAAAATGAAATAGATTCTCTGTTGCAGTTATTTTCGAGCGGCGGCGACGATGACATCGCCAAGATGCAGGAGGCAGAGGAAAAGCCTCTGAAGCTTTACGACTTCAGGCGCCCGGACAAGTTCAGCAAGGACCAGCTGCGGGCAATCCAGATGATACACGAGTCGTTCTGCCGTTCGCTCACGACGTCGCTCTCGACGATGGTTCGCTCAATGGTGTCGGTGGAGGTCGTGGCGGTGGACCAGCTCGCTTACGATGAGTTCATCCACTCCATTGTGCAGCCGACGGTCATAGGGATACTGGAGATGTATCCGTTGAGCGGAAACGCGATCCTGGAGATCAACAACCAGCTGACGTTCGCCATAATAGACCGGCTCCTTGGCGGCAAGGGCGAGCCCCTCCGCAAGCCGAGGGACCTGACGGACATCGAGCGCACCGTGATCGAGCGCGTGATAATGAAGATCCTCGAACACCTTGAGGAGAGCTGGAGCACGGTGGTCGACATCCGCTTCCGGTTCGAGACGATGGAGAGCAACCCGTTCTTCGTGCAGGTCTGTCCGGGCACGGACATGGTTCTCCTGGTCACGATGAAGATTCAAATAGGGGAGATTCAGGGGATAATGAACTTCTGCGTTCCCTACTTCGTAATAGAACCGCTGATAGACAAGCTGAGCTCTCAGCAGTGGTTCTCCTCCACCGGGCGCAAGAACATCGAGGGTGTGAGGGAGACGCTGGAGGAGCGCCTGAACGAGGTCTCCGTCCCGCTGGCGCTGGAGCTCGGGCACAGCGTGATCAGCCTGGGAGACGTCATTCAGATGCAGCCCGGCGACGTGGTGAGGCTCGACGGAAGCACCGATGAGCTTCTGGGCCTCCGGGTGGGGAACAGGGTAAAGTTCCTCTCGGCGCCCGGGGTGTTCAACAAGAATTATGCCGCACAAATCAAAGAGGTATTGGGAGAGAACTTTCTCTCCGGAGAGGAGGAATAACCCATGGTCGACGAGTTTCTTAATCAGGATGAGATAGACGCCCTTCTCTCCGGCAGCGAGGAAAACCCTGGAGACAGCGGCAGCGCCAGTACCGGCGCGGGCAGCGGCGCTCCCATCCTGACTGGCGATGACATGACGGTTATGAAAGAGGTTGCCGGGGTAATCTCGTCCGCGTCGAGCAACGTCATAGGAATGCTCGCGGGCAGGACGGTGTCGGCAAATCTCACGGAGCAGGTGGAAATTCAACAGGGCGAGCTGATCAAGACGGTCGAAGGCGCGCACGTGTTTTCGTATTCGATGAACCTCGATGGACTGGACTCCATGCCGGCCATGTTCGTGATGGGCGAGCGCGGGGCGCTGGCCTTGGCGGACCTCATGATGGGCGGGGACGCGAAGGACCTTCCGCAGGAGGCCAACGATCTGTATCTCTCCGCCGCTCAGGAGGGGCTGAGCCAGCTTGTCGGCTCGGCGCTGACGAGCCTGAGCGGGCTCTTAGGCGGGGGCAGGCTGTCGGCCACATCCAGCGAGGGACATCTCGCCGAATCGGCCGGGTGGATGCCGTTTCCCGACGAAGCCGCAGAGAACTACGTGTGGGTCGCGCAGATCAACCTGGACGTGGAGGGTGTGGAGCCCTTTATGCTCGACGTCGTGCTGTCGTCGAAGAACGCGGTCGAACTAACCGGCAAGATCAGGGACGCGATGGCCCCCAAGAGCGAGCCGGAACAGGCGGCGGCTCAGCCCCAGGCGGCTGGCGCGCCCAAATCCCCACAGCCCCAGCAGCAGCAGCAGCGTCCTCAGCAGCCTCAGCCCGCGCAAGCGCCCCAGGCGCCGATGCAGGTGTCTCTGCCGCCAAGGCCCCAGGGTCCTCCCGTGGACGTCAGGTCGGTCGAGTTCTCGCCGCTCGGCGGTTCTGAATATGCCGGCAATCAGGGAAATATCGATTTGATAGTCGACATACCGGTACGTGTTACAGTAGAATTAGGAAGGACGAGAAAAACCATAGGGGAAGTCCTGGCGCTGGGCCCCGGTTCGGTGGTAGAATTGAACAAGATGGCCGGCGAACCCGTGGACGTTCTCGTAAACGGCAAACTGATAGCGCGCGGCGAGGTCGTGGTCATAGACGAGAGCTTCGGAATAAGGGTGACCGAGGTCGTGAGCAAGGCGGAGCGGATTCGCTCCATGGGGGTATGAGGGGTCGGAATAATGCCTCGGCCGGCATAGAGCAAAAATGAGATTTGGGCATCCAAGGAGGGCATAAAGATATGGCAACAAGAGTTTTGATCGTCGACGACGCTGCTTTTATGAGGATGATGCTTCGCGACATCCTCGCAAAGAACGGCTTTGAGATCGCGGGGGAGGCCGAAAACGGAAAGACGGCCGTTCAGATGTACAACGAGCTCAAGCCCGATGTCGTCACAATGGATATTACAATGCCGGAGATGGACGGAATAGCCGCCGTCAAGGAGATCAAGGCAGCCGATCCGGAGGCCAAGGTCGTCATGGTGAGCGCTATGGGACAGCAGGCGATGGTCATCGAAGCAATACGGTCCGGGGCCGCCGACTTCATAGTTAAACCCTTTCAGCCGGACCGCGTGTTGGAGGCCCTCGGCAAGGCTCTGTCCTAGGAAGAGCGTCCGACGCGGCCGGTCCGAATGTAAAGTGTCGGCTATAATTGCGGAGAACGGGCGTTGAGGCTTTTCATCAAAATGGCCTTGACGCTCTTTTTTTCGGCGCTCCCCGCCGGTTCGGCATGGGCTGCCGCCAGTGACTTCGACGCATCCCTGAGCGGATATATCATGCGCATGGTCGTTGCGCTCGGCATCC
>JAISLO010000214.1 GCA_031290815.1 Synergistaceae bacterium
GCAGAAGCGCCTTTGAAGAGTTTCCTGTCGTCTCCCACCGGACAGGTTTTTATGCAGAAACCGCAGTGATTGGACGGTCCCTGAAATGTTTGTTCGGCGCAGGCTATTTTGTCCATGCGAGACATCGAGTCAGTGACATCGGCGGAGTAAACGCTTTCCGGGCATGATGTCTCACATATGCGGCATCGGATGCACAACTCCTCCGACGGCATAGGGTCGCCTTCCAGTTCGAGAGATGTAAACACTGAGGCTAACCGGTGTCTTGGGCCGTATTCCCTTGTAATGAGCGTATGATTCCAGCCTATAGTTCCAAGCCCTGCGTAATAAGCAGCCCATACGTGAGAGAAAGCGGCGATAGGATTTTTTCTCAGCATCCGCTGTTCCCCGTATCCGTCGCGGCAGATCGGAATCGACGCGAGGCCTCGTCTGTTGAGGTACATTGCCAACAAATATGTCATTTCGTCAAGTACCCGGTTGGCTATGTCATATTGGGCCCTGTACAGATCTGAAATTTTCGTCTCTACGACTGGCAGGAGAGACGGCGTGCAGATGGAGATGACGGTCTTCGCCATGGGCCATAGCGACCTCGGATGAAAATCGGCGCCAAGGCCGCCATATTCTTCCCAGCGCCCCACTGGGGCGAACCCAACCAGAGCGGCACCTAGACTCCTTGCGTAAATCGAGATCTCATCTTTTGTCATCTCTGAGATATGTCCGCTTTCTCTATCTTTGAAAGGCAATAACGGACAGCAGATCCTCGATTAACGACAAGCTGCCGTCGAAACCTGCGTACCCGCGGTTTAAAACGACGCGGTTCCCAACGGGAGATGAAACCGTCAAGTGATCGGCTCCGATGTCCGAGGCGAACTCGCGCTCCAAGTGGCTGCCTATCACAAAACCCGGAGAGAATATGTCCTGATGGAGCGCGTCTGTCCTGCGCGGGATATATTTCCAAAAATGTTTTTTTATCTCCGTCGGATCCGACTCGTAGACTACGTGAACCGGGCAGCGCGATTCGAGATCTTCGACGACTCGGTTTATCTTCGGTTCGTCCTCCTCGCCGACCGGGCTGGTCACTACCATTATCTCAGGCAGCCACCCGAGGTCGTCCGCAATGAATTTAGTTATGGCCGGAGCGTAATTAGCGTCGCCGACAACCACTGCGTGGCGCTGCCAATCAAGGTCGTTGTACGCGTCGGCGATTCGCTCGACGTATCGAAAATAGTTCTTCGTCTCCTCATCCACAAGCGAATCTACCAGTCTGCGAGGTATTTTCAATTCGGCGGCTATCTTGCGCAGAAAGATCTCGGTCGCCGCCGGGCCTATGGGAAATGGGCTCTCACAGTAAGGAATACCGTGGGCCGACTCGAATTCTCTTGCCGCTTTAACTCCGAAGAACTCCGATGCGACTATCGACAACGAGGCGTCTCCAGACCCTTTGATCCCATCGAGGGAATCGTACTCGGTGAAAAACGAGTTCACCTCGATTCCCAGGCGGCCCAACAACGAACGCAGCTTGATGAGATTTCCCCGCCAGAAGGCATCCTGCCCAGGCACAATCCCAAGAAGGTTCACCTTCTTGGTTTTCCTGCGGCCCTTTGGCGTCACGAAACCTTTGGCCAGTGCCGAAAGAACTATGTCGTAGCCGACGTATCCGTCGCCGCGGAATCCCCCGGTCTCGGCCCCTATTATGTTCGCGCCCTCGGCCTGAAGTTTTCTCACCAACGAGTGAATGTCGTCGCCTATTATGTCCGGTGTGCAGCCAGTCATAATGATATACAAACCGCCCTCGACCAGTCCTATTGTGCTCCTCGCCTGCTCTTCCAGCCTTTCGACGCCTCCGAACACAATGTCCTTCTCCTGTATATTTGAGCTTGGCGCGGCAAGACCGCCGCAGTAACCGGCTCCGAGATAACCCGTGCTGCCGTACTGATTCCAATAAATGCTTCCGCCGCACCCCATTACGGCGTGCATGATTGGAATCACATCAGGGAGCGCTGTGGCCGTAATGAGCGCGCCTCCCAACGCGCAGAATGTTCGGGGCCGCTCGACGAATTTATTCTTCACGCTGAAAGTTCTCCTCCTTTGATGTACTTGAACGGATCCTCGGAGTACCAGTTCTTCCGGTATGGCTGGCGGACATTTCTGCTCAGTTTGTCGTTAAAGGACGTGTTGGCTAGGTGCCGCCTGATCCTGCGGGCTATGTCATACGCTCCAGCGTAACCGCTGTAAATGCTGTTCGTCCCGTAAATCGGCAGGACTGACACCCCGCACTTGGCCGCCCACACGTTGTCGGAGTTGTGACCTATGTAGAGATCCGGTTTGGCCCTGTTTATCATGTTTACTGCCTCGAAGGGCTGTGCCGTGGCAACGTTGAGCCTGATGGACGGGTTTATCCCGGAGAGTTTTTCGACTTCGACGGCTCCGAATTCATCATAGTGGTAGGGTCGAACGGCCAGTATCTCCATTCCAAGTTCCTGGAGCAGAACAGCGGTGGCCAGCGTGCGCATCTCGCCGGCGCTCAACATGGCGGTGCGTCCCTTGAGGCTGGGCAGTATTGGTTCAAGCGCCCTGTTCAGCTCGGCGGATTCCGACTCGATGATACGTTCCGCCGTCTCCTGCAAACCGAGCTTTGCGGCAACCTGACGGAGCCACGTTCCGGTGTTCTCTATACCTATCGGCATCTGACCGCCCACGAACGGCACGCCAAATTTTTCCTCCAGATAGCTCATGAAGTAATCATCGTGCGTGGGGCACACGCCAATTGAAAGCGCGGCGAACGGAGCTTTTCTGAACGCGTCCGGATGGGCGTCGCATGGAAGCATGTTGACCTCCAATCCAAGTTTGTTCAGAAGTCTGGTGAGTTCATTCTGATCCGGACCCGTCATGGAGGAGACGTTCATGAGGTTGACGAGCCTCTTGCGGCGAATCGCCTCAGCCGCGACAGCGGCTTCGTTGTCGTAAACGCCGAAGTCCGTCTCATCCCTGCCGTCAACTACGTTGCGGAGAAAAGAGTGAAAGATGGCGTCGTATGCTGTGGCCATCACCTTCGTCTTGAAACCTTCACAATGGACGGGAAGCAGCGCGGCGGATATCTGGTCCTTGACGTCGTTCGTTACGCTGTCTATGTCGTCGCCTATTATGCCTGGCACGCAGGTGGACAGGATTATTATGGCGTCGGGACGATATCTCCTGTCGGCCTCTAGAATAGCCTCGCGCAGCTTGACCTCGCCGCCGCTGGTCACATCCTGTTCGTTCAGATTTGTCGAGAGCCATAACGCGCCTTTGGGATTCTTGTCACCGCTCCGCCACTGGCCAAGGCGCACGCTCGAGCCGAGAGAGTGAACCGCGCCTCCGCAGCCGATCGCGCCGTGGGCGATCACCACCGTCTCCTGAAGGGACGTCAGTATGGCGAGCGCCGGGAGGAGCTGACAGATCGTGCCTTGACTGAACGCGCGGCTTCTGTTCTTCAGGCATCCTTCGCAAAAAGGCTTGGCGATGTCTCCTATCAATCCGCCAAATTCTATGCAAGTACCCAGGCGATCCTCGCGGCGAGGAGCCGCTTTTGCGTCTATATAACTCAAATCGATATCCCCCTTGATTTCTTCAGGCAGCCCACTCATGCCCTGTTTTTACGAAGGCTGCGACGTTTTCCTCCGGTGTCCTAGATGATAAGTCGCAGCCGGGAAGCAACATAAAACCGACGCCTTCCGCCACGGCGATGCATTGTCTCGTCTTTTCCGCCACCTCGGAAGATGACAGATCCTCCAGCACGAACACGGGATGCACGTTTCCGGCGAGTCCCATTCTGCCGCTCAATATCTCCCTTGCCTTTCTCATGTCGACTTTGCTGTCCACGGAGATCATGTCTAAACCGGTATGTGGCAGAAGATGCAGTCTATTGGTGATGTTGCCGCATATATGAAGCAGAGATGGTTTTTTGAACTGCACAAGCCGCTCACCAAGACTTTTCAGCCCTGGAACGGCGAACTCCTCAAAATGCCTGACCGACAGCACGTCTCCGGACGCGCTTGGATCCGCGATGAAGATTCCGTCCAGCCCATCCGCTCCCAACATGAATTCGTAATATGAGGAGGACAGTTCCAAGGTGAATTCAAGAAGACGCTTAACGAATTGCTTGTCCTTATAGAGTGATTTAGTAAACGACTCGAGCCCAGCCAACTGCCCCGCCAGAGTAAATGGCGCGCGCCCGCTGACGAAGAGAGCGCGCCGGCATCTGTTGAGCTTTATCGTCTCTTCGGCGACAGCCTTCAACCACTGGACTCGCTCCGTTTTAAAAACCCTTGATATATCGAGCCTGTCGATATCCGACTTCGAGCCCGCCAATATGGACTCTATCGACGGAGCGCCGTCCTTCGGAAACGAAATTTCAGCTCCCATCCCTTCGAGGATGAGAGCCGTTGCGCCGGTGCCGACTGTAATGAAATCGGCGTCAACTCTCTCGTTGACCTCATAGAATATCCTCGCGGCTTTTTCCGGATAGTGCAGCAGACCTTCAAGCGGCTCTCCTTCGATAAAAAATGGCCAACTGCCGCCAAGGCAAACGCCGACAGGGATTCTTTCAGTTTTCTTCATTTTAAATGTATCAAGCACTATTTCCCTTGAAGTTTTTGACAACGACATCCCAAATCTCGCTCCTTCATGAGTTTTCCAGGTATCTGTCGCGCTCCCAGTCGGTCACTACCTTATGGTGAGCACTCAAGTCGAAGTGAATCAACTCGCTGAATATCTGAACGAAATCGCGGCCGAAATACTCCACTGCCTTCTCGCTTCCGTCGAAGTGTATCGCCGCTTCCGCGAGCGTGCGGGGCAAGTTTGGGAGCGAGTCGTTGTAATAACCGTTTCCGGTTATGAGTTCTGGGGAGGGCAGATCGTTCTCCAGACCATACAGCCCGGAGGCGACGGACGCTGCGATAAGGAGATAGGCGTTGGCGTCAGCGGAGCCGGTGCGGTGTTCTATCCTCGAAGCGTCGCCGCGGCCTATCAGCCTGGTGGATACGGTCCTGTTGTCGTATCCTATGCCG
>JAISLO010000215.1 GCA_031290815.1 Synergistaceae bacterium
CCGCTCGTTCTTCACAAAGACGTTCAGCAGGTCGGCCTTGATGTGGCTGCGCTCGCGGGCGCCGTTCGACGCGCCCGTGAAGTAGAGCCAGAAGCCGAAAAGACAGGCGAGCTCCTCTACGCCCATCAGTGGCAGCATAAATATGTAGCGGAGCGTGACCTGCACCAATATCAGAATCACTATCGCGACTGACGTCATGACCATCACCAACTGCTGAGCGACGTCGAGAAAGCCCCACAGGGACAAAAGCGCTTTTCTCATAACATTCTCACCCTTTCCATAAGACAAAGTCTGTCGTTTAAACTCGGCGGCCGCGCAAACTCATTAATAGCATTAACAGGCATGATAAAGAGAAAATAATACAATATTTTTTGAGGATGTCAACAACAAAAAAAATAACAAAACAACTTGTCCTGATTCGACATGATATACTCGCGAATGACATGAATAAGGGAGCGTCCGCCCCTCTGATTCATAATTTACGCAAAATCGCGTATCCGGCTTGCCGCCCGCCGTTTATGAGCCAGAATAGGAAGCGGCGGCGAGGAGAATCATCTTTGCCATCTTTGCGAGATTTATGTCAATGCGGTTACAGTCGTTTGACTTGAGTCCTCTATGATGTAAAATCACTAAAGTCATTATTTCGCGATCACCAGGCGGATCGTTATTCTTTTCAGAAGGGGGGTGGCGCGATTGGCTCAAAATATGGCTGACGAGATCAGAACCAAGGAGGCCGGCGCGAGGGAGATCGTAGCGCGCGCAAAGACCGAGGCGGCTCGTATCGTTGCGGCAGCCAGGACAAATGCGGAACAGTCCGTCAAAGAAGCTCGTCAGAAGTCTCACAGGTACTTCCGAGATCAGGTCAAGGCCGCGGAGGCCGAGGCTGAGGCCGGAGCCGTCAAGTCCGTCGAGGCTGGACGCAGGGAGACCGAAGAGTTCTACGAGGGCAACAAGTTCAAAGTTTCGAGCGCGGCCGAATGGCTGACAAAAGAGGTGATGTCTACCTATGGCAATAGCTGAGATGCAGAAAGCGCGAATTGCGATCCACAAGTCGATTTCCGAGGAGCTTCTGAAAAAAATTCAGAAACTCGGTTGCTGTCAGTTCATCGCACAGGAGAGCGATTCAGCGGACGAGAAAAACGCCGCGGCCATGAAGGCGAGGCTCAGGCATATAGACGAACTCCTTGGAGAGGTGAGGTTCGCGTCTCGCTTCCTCGAACCGTACGCCGCAAAGAAGGTCAGCGGCATCGCAAGGGCGTTTGGCGAGGGCGAGGAGTTCTCCCTCGAACGCCTCTCGGAGCTCGCTGCCGAGGAGCCCTTCATGGCGGAGGCGGCAAAGATAAGGGATCTCGAAAAACGTCTCTCCGACGCGAAATCAGGGTTGTCGCGCGTCGCTGGATTGAAGGCGTCGCTGTATCCCCTCTCCGGTCTGCCGTATTCGCTCGATTTCTACAGCAAGGGCACCGATTCTCTGCAGGGCTTGCTCTTCTCGGTTCCGGCGGTCCGTTCGGAGGAATTTCGAACCGCTTTGAACGGCATACTCGGCGATATGGCGGAGATCTTCTCTCCGCCGGCTGGAGAGAAGGACTCGTCTCAGTTGTTCTCGGTGATCTGCCGGCGGGAGACGGCGGAGGCCGTTCAGGCCGAGGCCGCGAAGTTCCAGGCCGCAAAGGCGGATGTCCCGCCGCATATATGCGGCACGGCGCAGGACGCGCTCAAAGAACTGGAGGCAGAGGGCGCTCGGTGCGAGGCCGAGGAAGCGTCCGTCATAAAGGAGATAACGGCTGCGGCTGACGACGTCTACAAAACCTGCCAGTACTGCGGCGATTATTGGGGAATAGAAAAGGCCAGGCTCGAATCGCTGATAGACGGCGAGCAGACAGAGCAGATGCTGGTCATGTCGTTCTGGATACCAAAGTCCGAGATGAAGGGGTTTGACAGCGTCACGTCCCCATACTCCAGCCTCATCGAGGTCGTCCTCGAAGAGCCGGCGGAGGGCGAGACTCCCCCTACCCTGCTTCGCAACAAGGGCATGTCCGTGCCGATGGAACCGCTGATCGAGATGTACGGCGCCCCGGCATACGGCGGATTCGATCCCACCGCCGTCGTCGCGCCGTTCTTCTACGCCTTTTTCGGAATCTGCTTCGGAGACGCTGGCTACGGCCTTCTCATAGCGGGAATCCTTGCGGCGATTCTGATGAAGAAGAGGGTGACCGGAACGCTCAAGAAGTTCTTTCATATTCTGATAATAGGCAATGTTTGCGCGCTTGTGTTCGGGGCGCTCACCTTTTCGTGGTTCGGAGACAGCATAAACGCGTTTTCGTTCCTCGGATTTTTGAAGCCGCTCGGGAAACTGCAGATATTGGATCCTATGAACGATCCCACGACTATGCTCTTCGTATCGCTGGTGTTCGGTTTTATCCAGATAATGGCAGGGCTTCTCATAGCGTTCAGGGAGAACTTGAGAAAGGGCGACAGGGTGGCGGCCTTTGCCGACAACGGAGGATGGATAATCTTTCTCTGCGGGTTGGTTCTCGTCGGGCTCTCATCGTCCGGGGCGATACCGCTGCCGACCTGGCTCTGCTCCGCGATCGCCTTGATCGGAGCGCTGATATTGGCCGCCACCCAGGGCAGATCGAAGGAGAGCTTCCTTGGCAAGGTCTTCTCCGGCGTGATAAGCCTCTACAACGTGACGGGCTATCTGGGGGACCTTCTGAGCTACAGCAG
This sequence comes from Synergistaceae bacterium, assembly GCA_031290815.1. GTDB lineage: Bacteria > Synergistota > Synergistia > Synergistales > Synergistaceae > JAIRWR01. The sequence continues at coordinate 2,728 of JAISLO010000215.1, forward strand.
GCTTCTGGCGCTGGGGCTCGGCTCGGCCGCCGTGGGGATGGTCATAAACATGCTGGCGAATCTTGTCTCGTCCAGCCTTCCCATGATCGGCTGGCTCGTAGGGCTCTTGATCTTCATCGTAGGGCACGTGTTCAGCATCGCGGTGAACATCCTGGGCGCATTCGTGCATTCGCTCAGGCTCCAATACGTGGAGTTCTTCAGTAAGTTTTACGAGGCATCAGGCGAGGAATATTCGCCGCTCTCGCTCTCGACCCAGTACGTGAGGCTCAAGGAATAGATCGGGAGAACGGCTTGGGGTTCTCGAAACAAAGGTTTTTGATAATAAAATTAACAGCGCTTAAGGAGGCGTGATGAAACAATGGAAAATATTATTGCGACAATGGCGGAACAACTCGGATCGGCTCTGGTCATCCTGGGGGCTTCTTTGGCGGTGGGATTCGCCGGATCGGGTTCCGCCTGGGGCATAGGAATAGCGAACGAGGCGGCCGCCGGCATAATGACGGAGGACCCGAAGAAATTCGGATATGCCCTCGTGCTTTTAGCGCTCCCCGGCACACAGGGGATATACGGCCTGCTCGTCGCGTTCATCGCCATGTCGAAGGCCGGCCTGCTCGGCGCGGGCGGCGTGACGGTGACGATATGGCAGGGACTCGGCATCGGCTGCGCATGTCTCCCCATAGCGATAGCGGGCTTCTACTCGGCGATATGGCAGGGCAAATCGTCGGCCGCTTCAATCCTTCTGATATCGAAACGTCCTGATCAGATAGGCAAGGCGGTCATACTTCCCGCCATGTGCGAAACTTATGCGGTGTTCGCCCTGCTGATGAGCATAATGATGCTGACCGGCATAAAAGTCTAACGGTCATACAGGGGGTGACGCCATGTCGTTAGCTCAGATAACTGAAAAGATCGAGAACGACGCGCGCGCCGAGGCGCAAAAGATACTGGAGCGCGCCGCGGAACAGGAGACGGAGATACGGCGCAGCGCGGAGGCCGACGTGCGCGCGCTCGAGGACGCATCCCGCGCGAGGTTCGAAAAGGAGCGCCCTGAGATATTCAGGCGCCGCGAGATAGTGGCGAAGCTCGATGTCAACAAGATGCATCTGGATGCGCAGCGGAGGCTCATCAACGACACTTTCGACCGAGCCCTGGAGGAACTGAAATCCCTCGGCCGCGACGAGTACGTGTCCTTCTTCAACAGGCTCCTCAAGGAGGCCGTGGACACCGGCGACGAGGAGATGGAGCTATCCCTGAAAGAACGCTTCATCGACAGGGAGTGGCTTGACAAGTTTAACAGCGAGAACAAAACGCGCATAAAGATTTCGGACAAACGTCAGGATTTTTCGGGCGGATTTGTGCTCAACAATGGGCGCGTCTCTATAAACTGCTCGTGGGAGATGTTGATGCAGGCGGCGCGGGAAAAGCTGGAGACTGAGGTCGTCCATCGGCTCTTCCCGGCTTGAGAGGGGTGCGGCGATGTCACGAGGCGAGGCTTACGGTTACGCTGTCGCGCGAATACGCGCGATGGAGCCCCTCCTGTTCGATGCGGCGCAGTACCAGAGGCTGCTGGATGCCGACGGCCCCGTTGGGGCCATCAAGATAATCGGCGAGACGAGCTACGCGAGAGGCCTGACTGGCGAGGAGTCCGCCGAGCGATATGACTCCGCCCTCGAGGCGGAGCTGCTGGCGACCTTCAAAGAATTTCTGACATTTGTTCCCGACAGGGCTCTGGTCGACATATTTCGCCTGCCCTACGACTTTCACAACGTAAAGGCGCTCTTGAAGAGCGCGTTCAACGCGAGGACGGGCGGGAGGAAACGCTGGGATATCCTGACGGAGCTCGGCTCGATTCCGATCGACGACCTTACGGTCAGAATCGAATCGGAGGAGTACTCCCTGCTGCCCTACGGGCTCTCCCATATACTGCCCTCCTGCGTGTCGGCGTGGGAGCAGTCGAGGGATATAGTCGAGGTCGAACGCCTCCTGGACGGCGGGTTGTTCGAGGCGATGCTCGACCTTGCCAAGTCCGTGGACGAGCAGGGGGTGCTGAACTGGGTGAGGGCGAGGATCGACTCCGAGAACATCCGCAACCTGCTCAGGCTGAAGCGCTTCGGATTCGACTCGGCCGGAGCGGCCGCGTTCCTCCACGGCGGAGGGATGATCGACCCAGCGGTCCTGCTCTCCCTCATGCCCGAGCCGTATGACGGCTGGGGCCGTGTGCTCGCGCACTTCGACGCCGGAGCGGCGGTATCGAGAGTCCTGGATGACGGCGGATTCGACAGCCTCATCGTCTCCCTGGAGAGGGAGCTGGATGACTACTGCCAATCGAGGCTCGCCCTGGCAAGATACAGCCAGGACTCCCCCGAAAACGTCCTCGCGTATCTCTGGGGCAAGGAGATGGAAGTGAAAAACATAAGGACCATACTCGTATCGAAGGGAACCGGGACGGACAGAGACGAAGTGAGGAGGCTGATGAGGCATGGCTACTAAGAGGCGCGAGGCTCCGATGGCGGCGCTTGGAAGTTATGACAGCGTCCTCCCGTTTCAGGCCATAGGCATCGAGACCATGGTCGTGAACGCCGACAACAGGGCGTCGGTCCCGCAGATCGTGGCTAAATACGCCAGCGACCAGTACGCCGTGCTGTTTATAGAGGAGTCCCTTTACGCGGATTTCAAAGAGGCTGCGGATGAGATCAACGAGAGCGAGGACATTTCGGTGGTCCCCATCCCCAATCAGACCGGGTCCATGGGCATAGGAGCTGAATCCCTCCGCAAGAGCGCGGAACGCGCCGTGGGCATGGACATTTTCAGCGTCAAATGAACCCGGAGCTTGGGGACTCCTTCCGGGAGACATGTTGAATCGAGAAACGGAATAATACGGAGGCGATGTGAGTGGCCAGTGATAAAAAGATTCAGGGAACCATATCGAAGATATCGGGTCCTCTCGTTGTTGCTAAGGGAATGCTGGGCGCCAGCATGTACGACGTGGTTCGGGTCGGAGAGGCGGGTCTTGTGGGGGAGATTATCGAGCTCCGCGACGATACCGCCTCCGTACAGGTATATGAGGAGACCTCCGGCTTAAGGCCGGGGGAGCTGGTTATCGACACGAACGAGCCCCTTAGCGTCGAGCTGGGCCCCGGCCTGATCGAACAGTTCTACGACGGAATACAGCGCCCGCTCGAGAGCATTGAGGCCGTCGCTAACAGCCCCTATATCACGAGGGGCATTTCAGTCGCGGCTATAAGCAGGACGAAAAAATGGGACTTCAACCCCGTTGTCGAGTCAGGCGCGCAGGTGACCGGCGGCGACATTCTGGGCACCGTGAGGGAGACGGTCCTTGTCGAACACAGGATCATGGTTCCCCCCAAGCTCAAGGGGCGGCTGAAGGAGATAAAGAAGGGCTCTTTCACCGTCGAGGAGACCGTCGCCGTCATCGAAAGCGAGGACGGTAAAGAGCATAAAATAGCGCTTCTCTCCCGCTGGCCGGTCCGAGGGCCGCGTCCGGTCGCGAAACGCCTTCCTCCCGAAATCCCCCTTTCGACTGGGCAGAGGGTCGTGGACATGTTCTTTCCGATCGCGCGCGGGGGCACGGCGTGCGTCCCGGGGCCGTTCGGCTCGGGAAAGACTGTGATTCAGCACCAGCTCGCCAAGTGGGCTGACGCCGAGATAGTCGTCTACATAGGATGCGGCGAACGCGGCAACGAGATGACGGACGTCCTGCTCGAGTTTCCCGAGCTGGAGGATCCCCGCTCAGGACAGCCTCTCATGAAGAGAACCGTGCTGATCGCGAATACCTCGAACATGCCCGTCGCGGCCAGGGAGGCTTCTATTTATACCGGGATCACCATAGCCGAATACTTCAGGGACATGGGATACTCCGTCGCCCTGATGGCGGACTCCACAAGCCGCTGGGCCGAGGCGCTCCGCGAGATGTCCGGACGTCTGGAGGAAATGCCTGGAGAGGAAGGATATCCTGCTTATCTTGGCACGAGGATGGCATCTTTCTATGAACGGGCGGGCCGCACAATATGTCTCGGCCGCGACGGCAGAGAGGGCGCGGTCTCCGTCATAGGGGCGGTGTCGCCTCCCGGAGGAGACCTCTCGGAACCGGTCACACAGAACACGCTGAGGGTCTGCAAGGTCTTCTGGGGGTTGGATGCGCAGCTGGCGTATCAGCGTCACTTCCCGGCTATCAACTGGCTCTCCAGTTATTCACTCTACGCGGATACGCTCGGCGAGCACTGGGACAACCTGTACGACGGCGAGTGGAGCGAAATGCGGATTCAGGCGATGTCCCTGCTCGAAGAGGAAGACCAGCTAAAGGAGATAGTGCGCCTCGTTGGCATCGACGCCCTCTCCAAGGAGGAGCGCATGACGATGGAGACGTCGAAGTCGCTCAGGGAGGATTTCCTGCATCAGAACTCGTTCCACGAGATAGATACCTACGCTTCGATGGACAAACAGGTCAAGATGATGAGAAACATCCTCACGTTCCACAGGCTGGGCATGCAGGCCCTGTCCCGTGGAGCGACGCTGCGGGACTTGATAAACATGCCGATACGCGAGGACATAGCGCGTATGCGCTACGTAGAGGAGTCCGGCTTGGAGAAGCTGGACGTGCTGGAGGACAGGATAAAGGAGGAGCTGAGCAAGCTCTCCGCCGCTGGAGGTGAGGAAGATGTTGCCTAAGGAATACAGTACCATTTCAAACCTCTCGGGGCCGCTGATGGTAGTGGAGAAGATATCGGATGTCCGATACGACGAACTCGCGGAGATAAGGCTTTCGAACGGCGAGCGCAGGCGGGGCAAGGTGCTGGAAATCTCCGAGGAGAGAGCTCTGGTCCAGGTTTACGAGGGCAGCACCGGGATAGACGCCGACACGACAAAGGTTCGATTTCTCGGAGACGTTCTCACGATGCCCGTCGCCAAGAGCATGCTTGGCCGTATATTCAACGGCCGAGGAGCGCCGATAGACGGCGGAGCCGACATCATCCCGGAGGATTTTCTGGACGTCAACGGGAACCCGATGAACCCGTATTCCCGAGACTATCCGTCCGAGTTCATACAGACCGGCATCTCGACCATAGACGGCATGAACCCGCTGGTCAGGGGTCAGAAGCTGCCGATATTCTCTGGCAGCGGCATGCCGCACAACCGCATAGCCGCTCAAATCGCCCGCCAGTCGACGGTCATCAGCGGACACGCGGCGTTCGCGGTCGTCTTCGCCGCCATGGGCATCACGTTCGAGGAGGCGTCCTTCTTCATGGAGGACTTCCGAAAGACGGGGGCCCTCGAACGCACGGTAATGTACGTGAACCTGGCCGACGATCCGGCGATCGAACGGATAGCGACGCCCCGGTTAGCCCTTACCTGCGCCGAGTACCTGGCGTTTGTGCACGACATGCACGTGCTGGTCATATTGACCGACCTGACGAACTACTGCGAGGCGCTCCGAGAGATCTCGGCCGCCCGCAAGGAAGTCCCGGGACGGCGCGGATATCCGGGCTACCTTTACACCGACCTCGCGACCATGTACGAGCGGGCGGGCCGTCTGCGCGGCAAGGCCGGGTCGATAACCCAGTTCCCCATACTCACGATGCCCGAGGACGACAAGACTCACCCGATTCCCGACCTCACCGGCTACATAACGGAGGGGCAGATCATCCTGGGCCGCAGTCTGCACCGCAAGGGCATCTATCCGCCGGTTGACGTCATGCCGTCGCTCTCCCGCCTGAAGGACAAGGGTATAGGCAAGGAGAAAACCCGCGAAGATCACGCCGACCTGATGAACCAGCTCTTTGCCGCGTACTCGCAGGGCAAGGAGGCGAAGGAGCTCGCCGTCATCCTTGGAGAAAGCGCTCTGAGCGACGAGGACAAGGCGTTCGCGAAGTTCGCGGACATGTTCGAGGACACGTACGTCCGTCAGGGCGAATACGAGAACAGAACGGTGGAGGAGACGCTGCGCCTCGGCTGGGACCTGCTCACTGTC
>JAISLO010000216.1 GCA_031290815.1 Synergistaceae bacterium
GGTTCGCTTACGAACGGGTGGTTTACGGCGGAGATGAGCACGGGCAAGGCCGGTTTTATCGTTTGAGGATGCTGAGGGACGGAGATCGAGCACTGACAGAGTCCACATTCCAAAGCGGCTGAATCTCGTTTCGGCGATTCGGCCTGCGCCTCCTCAGCTCTTTGACACTAGGCCAAGGACTTCAAAATTGGCGGATGCAGGTGGAGGTGTTGCGATGTGAAAGCGCCGATTGCAAGACATGAGAGGAGAGCAGGTTCTCACTCCATGATCTGCTTTATCTGTCTTTTCGGAGTTTTGATCTCACTCACATCGCTGGGCAGCATGAGGCTCTACGGACTGTATCTCGAACACAGGCTGGCCGACGTAACCAGGAGAATAGAGCTGATATCCGACAAGAACTCGGCTTTGGAGGAGCGCTACTCGTACCTGCTGTCTCCCTCTCGAATATATATGTACGCGAAGTCCGAACTGCAGATGCAGACGGCAAGCGAGATAGAGACCGTCAAGGTCTCGGCGGTTCCGGCCAGCAAAACCTCGATAGCCGGGCTGACAGTCGAGGACATACGGAACCTCAAGGGGCCGGAAGGCCTGCTGAGCTTGATAGTGGGGACTGCGAATGCCAAAGATTAAGGGCCGCGTTCAAAGGGAATCCTGGCATACAAAGAGCGCGTGGCTGCTGGTATTCCTGTGCATGATCATACTCGTCGCTCAGACGACGCGGGTTCACCTGTTCCCAGACCACAGGATCTTGAGGCAGTCCGAAAGGCAGTACTGGGCGCAGGTGCCGGTTTCAACGTCGCGCGGCGATATCAGGGACAGAAACGGCATCCCGCTTGCGATCTCCGTGCCGTCGGCAAGTTTTTACATCGACCCGCAGTTCTGGGATCCAGCGAACTGGAAGACCCTTGGGGAATACTTCGGCGAGAAGACGGCCGAGAGGTTTTCCAGGCCGCTGTCGGGAAGGTTTCACTGGGTGGTGAGAAAGGTTCCTGCGGACATGGCGCAGGGATTGATAGACAGGAAGGTGCCTGGGCTCTTCACGACACGGGAGAGCCAGAGGATGTACCCGCATGGGGAGCTTGCCTCTCACGTGATCGGGTTTTGCGACATCGACGACTACGGGCTAAGCGGGGTGGAGCGCGAATGGAACAGCATTCTCTACTCGCCGCCTCAGACGAGGCTATTTGTGAGGGACGCCAGGGGAGGCCTGCTCGATCTCATAGGAAGCAACGCCGGTACATTGCAGGTCGGTTCCGGCTCCATAAAGCTGACACTCGACTCGAAGATCCAGCAGATAATCGAATGGAAGCTGAAGGAAGGGGCTGTCTCGAGCGGCTCGAAGTGGGGAGTGGGAATCTGCGTAAATCCAAACACTGGGGAGATATTGGCGATGGCCAGCTATCCGTGGATAAACTTGAACGACCGCAAGAGTTTTTCAAACAAAGAGAAGCTCCGAAACAACGCGATCGGCCGGGTGTATGAGCCGGGGTCGACGTTCAAGCCGATAATACTTGGAATCGCAAAGGAGATGGCCGCCGTCTCGAACGGGGAGCGCTTCCTCTGCAGAGGGCGTCTGGCCATCGCCGATGGAGTGATAAGAGACGTCAGCACCCACGGCGACCTCGACCTGGCCGGCCTGCTGATCAAGTCCTGCAACACCGGCATGGCCACGGTTGGACAGCGGTTGAGTTCGCACAAGGTCTACGGTATGCTCAAGCAGTTTGGCTTCGGCCAGAAGTCCGACGTGGAGATAACGGGCGAAGAAGAGGGGCTTCTTCGATCGCCGGAGGAGTGGCTGGGAATGACGAAGGCAAACGTAGCGATCGGACAGGGACTCGCGGTGACGCCTCTGCAGCTCATAATGGCCATCAGCTCGATCGCCAATGGGGGAGAGTTGTTGAAACCATACATTATCGACGAGGTCAGGAACGCAAACGGGCACGTGATTCATCAAGGAAGACGGCGCGTGAGAAACGCGGTGCTCAACTCCAATACGTGCGCGTGGCTCAGGGAGACGCTGAATAAGACCGTCGATACCGGGACCGGGAGGGGAGCCAAGGTGGATAACATCAAGCTCGCCGGAAAGACCGGAACGGCCCAGGTCGCCCTGAGCGGAGAGTACAAGAAGGGACGATACGCCAGTTCGTTCCTGGGCTTCTGGCCCTATGAGAAGCCGGAGTACGCGATGTTGATAGTCCTGGGGGAACCGAGCGGCGCGAGGTACTATGGAGGTGAGATAGCCGCTCCTGTCTTCAAAGCGGTTCTCGAGGAGATGTCCCAGTTTAAGGTGATTGCGAGTTCGGACTGACAGACCGGACCGAAACCGTATACATGAAACAGCTTGATCATTGGATAGGGGGGAAGCGGTGTGAGACTGGATGAACTTTACGCTGAAATGGATGGATCGACTACGGCGGGCGCTGCTTTGACCCATCTTTTTAAGCCGGATGACGCCGAGACTGATGTTCGCGCGGTGCGTTACGACAGCGCCAGGATAGAACCCGGCAGCGGCATGATATTCGCCTGTGTGAGAGGGGAAAAGACCGACGGTCACAAATTTGCCGCAAGGGCGATAGAGTCAGGAGCGGTGGCTCTGATCTGCGACCGCGTGCTGCCATTCGACGTTCCGCAGATAATAACGAAGAACCCGAGATCAGTCATGGGGCTCGCGGAGGCGGTTTTGAGGGGCAATCCGTCGAAAAAGCTCAAGATGATCGGAGTGACCGGAACCAACGGAAAGACTACGACGGCCTATGTTATCAGGTCGATAATGCGCTCCGCCGGAATACGAACCGGGATGCTTGGGACAGTGGTCTATGACTGCGGCGACTCCGAGGAGGACGCGGACAGGACCACTCCAGAGGGGCCAGACATACAGGACATGCTCGCGAAGATGGTCGGCGCGGGAGTGAAGTGCTGTGTCATGGAGGCATCATCCCACGGGCTCGGACAGGGAAGGCTGGCCGGCTGCCGCTTCGATGCGGTTGGATTCAGCAACCTGACGCCCGAACACCTCGAGTACCACGGGGACATGGAGGGATATTTCGCCGCGAAGAGAAGGCTCTTTGTCGATTTCACGGCGGACGGCTGGGTCGGAGCCGCCAACGCAGACGACGAGTACGGCCGCCGGCTCCTCGACGAGTTCGACCGCCTGCGCCCGTTCACAGTCAACACCGGGAGTAAGCCGGGGCTTCCGGGCGCATACTCGGCCTCCATAGAGACGGTCAGCGCCAGGGGATTGTCGATGAATGCGTCCTTCCCGGATGGGGAGACGCTTGAGCTCTCGCCCCCATTGATAGGTGATTATAACGCGTCCAACATCATAGAGGCCATTGCGGTAACGGACTCCATTGGCGTGGATAGGAATTCGATCATCCAGGGCGTGACGAACTGCCCTCAGGTTCCGGGCAGGCTGGAACGGCATACGCTGGAGAACGGTGTTGACGTTTTCATAGACTACGCACACAGCTCGGATGGCATGGAGAAGATACTGAATGTCCTCTCATCTCTCAAGAGGAGAAAGCTGACTGTCCTCTGGGGGGCGGGCGGGGACAGGACTCCGTTAAAACGTCCCGTCATCGGAGACATAATGGCGAGGTACGCCGATTACATCGTCGTGACCACCGACAACCCGAGGAGCGAATCTCCGGAGTCGATAGCGGGGCAGGTCGAGGCCGGCATTGTCTCCAGCGGAACAGGCGTCGCGTATGACGTCATACTCGACAGGAGAGAGGCCATATATCACGCCCTCGAGAGGGCGGAACACGGCGATATCGTTGTAGTGGCAGGAAAGGGTCCGGAGAGTTGCATCGATTATGGGACCTACAAGATACCGTTCAACGACGGCAAAGTCGTCCTTGAATGGGCGAGCAGGCAAGGGGCGGGAGTGGGCTGACGCGTGAGGACGGAAATTTTGCGGAGGAGCGGATTCTTCACGATAGCTGAAGCGGCCGAACTGGCTGGGACAAGGTGTTTTCCCCCCGAGAGCGGGTCCAGCATCATGCCGTGTGCTTTCAGGGCGGACAGCAGGGACGTTTTGCCCGGCGACGCATTTATCGCGATGCCAGGAGAGCGCACCGACGGGCATGAGTTTATCGTCGACGCGATCGAACGAGGCGCCTCCGTCATAATACTGCAATCGGACTGGTACCGGGAGAACGCAGCGGCCCTGGACGCTTTTGGAGCGGTCAAGATCCCAGTCGAAAACAGCGAGCGAAGCGCCGCGCTTCTCGCGAAGCGCTGGCTCGACGCAGTGTCCCCAAAGGTCGTTGGAATCACTGGCAGCGTCGGAAAGACGACGACCCGCGAGCTGCTGTACGGCGCTCTGAAAGACAGCGTTCGGACGCACTCGGCTGTCAAGAGCTACAACACGCTGATCGGCTGCACAATGACGATCCTCTCCATGCCAAGCGACACGGAGACGTTGATACTCGAACTCGGCGCGAATCACCCTGGCGAGATCGAGGAACTCGTCCGGAATTTTCCGGTCACGCACGGGGTCGTTACAGACGTGACGGAGACACACTTGGAGGGGCTGAAATCAATCAATGGAGTCCTGTCCGCGAAAATGGAGATATGCAAGTCGGAGGGGCTTGAGTTTTTGTCTTATAATAATGATAACGATATTTTATCGTCCGCTATGAGATTCGCGGATACGCCGGCGAGAACCGTGCGAGTCGGATTTGGAAAGGCCGATGTGTCGATCTCCGATGTGAGACAGAACATCGACGCCGGCGGAGTTCCTCTCCTGTCGCTGTCCATATCGTGCTGTGA
>JAISLO010000217.1 GCA_031290815.1 Synergistaceae bacterium
GGAATGAGACACATCGCTCTGATAGGGCTCTCCGGCAGCGGCAAATCGAGCCTCGGACGGATGGCGGCCGACGCGCTGGGGATGCCGTTCATAGACGTGGACTCCGAGATCGAGCGGGAGGCCGGGATGCCCGTAAGCAAGATATTCGAACGACACGGAGAGGGTTTCTTTCGAGACGCCGAGACCAAGGCCGTGATCTCGGCGGTCGCTTGCGGCGTCCCAGCGGTGATAGCCACCGGGGGAGGGGTCGTACTCAGGGAGAAAAACACGGCCGCGCTCAAGGAGGGTTGTTTCGTAGTGTTTCTGGACCGTCCCGTAGATCGGATCATGAGTGACATCCCGAACGACGGAAGCCGGCCCCTTTTGAGGAACGCGGAGGACATTCTCAAGATGGAGCGGGAGCGCCGAGCCCTATATCTGGCCGCAGCCGACGCCGTCCTCAAAAACGATTCCGACGCCGGCGAAGGGATAAAGAGGCTGCTGGAGCTTCTGCGGTCTAACCGGCCCGAGACGCGCGCCGAGTACGTGGTAATAGGAGACCCGATCGCCCACACGCTCTCCCCCGCCATACACGGCGCGGTCTTCTCCGATCTGGGAGCGACAGAGCGGTACGGGGCGCTTCGCGTCCGGCGCGGCGAGCTGGAGGACTTCGTGAGATCGGCCAGGACGTCGAAACTCAGGGGCTTCAACGTCACGATACCCCACAAGGGCGATATCATCCCGCTTCTCGACGAGACGGAGGATGAAGCGGCGCTCTGCGGGGCGGTCAACACCGTTCTCGTCAGGGATGGAAGGTTGTATGGCTTCAACACCGACATGGGCGGATTGTCGGAGTCTCTGCGGGAGGCTGGCAGGGAGTTTCACGGGAGCAGGATCATGATCATCGGTGCTGGCGGGGCGGCCCGCGGGGCCGCGTTCAGGGCGGCTAAGGAGGGAGCTCGGTCCGTCGCGATCCTGGCTAGGCGGCTGGACAGAGCGCGAGAGCTTGCCGACAGAGTGAGATCCTCCCTGCGCTTCTCCGGATCCGTCAAGGGAGAGGAGATGTCGCCTGAGGTCATGGTGTCGGAGGCGAGCATGGCCGATCTCGTCATCAACGCAACCCCGGTTGGCATGAGCGGCGTCGGAGGAAGCTTTCATTCGTTCGAATTCTTGAAAGCCCTGCCCAAGGGCGCGTTCGTCTGCGATCTGATCTACAACCCGGCTGAGACGGAGCTGCTGAGGAAGGCCAAAGAACTGGGGCTGGCCGTGCGGAACGGCCTTGGAATGCTCGTATATCAGGCGCTTCTGGCCGATGAATTGTTCCTGGACCGGAGGTTGGACAAGCCGGCCCTATATAGAAAAGTCAAGGAGATGCTTATGAAATGATCATCATACTGAAACCAAACGCAACAGAGGCACAGATCGGCACGATCAAAGAGGAGATGACCAAAAAGGGGCTCATCATCCAGGAGATTCAGGGAGAGAGCACGAGGATGCTGGGGCTGGCCGGCGACACCTCGTCGCTCTTGGACGAGGCCGTCATGCGCTACGACTTTGTCGAGCGCGTGGCTCGCGTATCGGAGCGCTACAAGCTGGCGAGCAGACGATTTCACCCCCAAAACACCGTCATAGAACCGCACGGCGGACAGAAGATCGGAGGAGGAGGCCTGACCGTCATAGCCGGTCCATGCTCGGTCGAGAGCGAGGAGCAGATACTGTCCATAGCTCGCGAGGTGAAGCTAGCTGGCGCCGGCTTTCTGCGAGGCGGAGCCTTCAAACCACGCAGCTCGCCCTACGCGTTTCAGGGACTCGGGCTCGACGGGCTGAGCCTGCTGAAGATCGCCAGGGAGAAGACCGGCCTCCCTATCGTCTCGGAGATCATGTCCCAGGAGCACTGCGACGTCTTCGCCAACGACGTCGACATCATTCAGATCGGCGCTCGGAACATGCAGAACTTTCCCCTCCTCCGCGAGGTCGGAAATCTCGGCAGGCCGGTCCTCCTCAAGCGCGGCCCGTCCTGCACGATCGACGAGATGCTGCAGGCCGCGGACTACGTGCTCATGAGCGGAAGGAGTCAGGTAATCCTGTGCGAGAGGGGAATCCGCACGTTCGAGACGGCCACCCGCAATACCCTTGACATCTCAGCCGTGCCGGTGCTTAAAAAGAGATCGCACCTTCCCGTGATAGTTGACCCGTCTCACGCCACCGGCCACTGGGACTTCGTGTATCCCATGGCTCTGGCCGCTGTGGCGGCCGGCGCTGACGGAGTAATGATAGAGGTGCACAACAACCCGGAGGCGGCGCTTTGCGACGGGCAGCAGTCCATAACTCCGTTGTTGTTCGCCAGGCTTATGCAAAAGCTGAACAGAATGCATAAAATAATCTCAGAGGATCGAGGCGAGTGAAATGAAAGCGAAAGAAGAGTTGAGCGCGCTGAGGAAGAAAATTGACGAGATCGACGGGAAATTGATCCCCCTCTTCCAGGAGAGGATGAACGCGGCCCTCAAGGCCGGGGATCTGAAGGTGAGGGAGAACATGCCCATTCAGGACGCCGCGCGCGAGCAGGAAGTGGTCAATCGCGCGGTCTCCCTGGCGAGGGAGGATTTGAAGAGCGAGGTAACACTGCTGATGCGTTCGGTCATAGCGCTCTCGCGGGAGTATGAACGGACGAAGGTCATAAACAGCGAGATACCCCTTCTGCCGCCGCCCCGCAAACCGGCTGAGGAGAATATCTCCTGCGCGTATCAGGGAGTGCCGGGCGCTTGGAGCGAGCAGGCCCTCATAAAATTGTTCCCCGAAGCGGACAGCAAGCCGGTGGAATTTTTCGAGGACGTCTTCATCGCCGTGAAGGAAAAGCGCGTGAATTACGGCGTCGTAGCAATAGAGAACTCGCAGACAGGAGCAATCGGGGAGACCTACGATCTGCTCAGAAAGTACGGATGCTTTATCGTAGGCCGCACGTGGATAGATATCCAGCAATGTCTGCTCGCGCCGCCCGGAACATCGATCTCGGACATCAGGGAGGTTTTCTCGCACCCCGAGGGCTTCAGGCAGTGCGGCCGGTTCCTTCACGGCCGGTCGTGGGACCTCACCGCCTGCCGCAATACGGCGGTGGCCGCGGAGACGGTCTCCAGGATGAACAACGGGAGGACTGCCTCGATCGGTTCGCGCAGGGCCGCTGAACTGAACGGTCTCGATGTTTTGTCCCCCGATATAATGGACTCGGCCGCAAACCGGACGTCATTTGTCGTCATAGCCAACGAGCCCGAATACGACGAGGACTGCGGTCTGATCTCGATCACGTTTTCCGTTCTGCACCGCGCCGGCGCGCTGTGCGAGGCCCTGATGCCGCTCATGGCTCAGGGCGTCAATCTGCTACGCATAGAGTCGCGTCCAGCCACGGCCGACAAATACCGCTTCTTCGCGGAGCTGAGCGCCTGCATCCTAGACGCGGACATAATCTCCGCTCTGCGCCAGATGGCCTCTTGCTGCGAATACTTCGAGGTCATCGGCTGCTATAAAAATACTTGAGCGCAGAGCGATGAAGCGCATAGCCGTCATAAACGGGCCCAATTTGAACCTGCTCGGATCGAGGGAGCCGGACAAATACGGAAGCAAAACGCTGGATGAGATAAACGGGCTCGTCTCCCGAGAGGCCGAATCGCTGGGGGCCGTCTGCGAATTTTTCCAGAGCAACTCTGAGGGGGAGCTCGTCACCGCCATACAGCGCGCGTCCGACGCCGACGGGATAATAATCAACGCCGGGGCCTACACTCACTACAGCATAGCCATACGCGACGCGATAGCAGCGATAGCCGCTCCGGTGATAGAAGCGCATATCTCGAACGTCCACGCGAGGGAGGAGTTTCGCAGGATTTCGGTGATCGCTCCGGTATGTATGGGCGTGATCGCAGGATTTGGCCCGAACAGCTATATCCTGGCCCTCCATGCATTGCTGAGGCAAGGTGACTGAGGGTTGTTTCAGGGAAGGGCCGATTTAAAATCGGCCTTCCCAACTGAGCGGGGAACGCCCTCGATTGAAACGTCAAACCAGAGCAAGGGGAGGATCAGAATGCGAATTTCCGACGCGCTGTGGGCCAAAAAACCGAAAGTACCAGTGATCGGGAGGGATATTTGGCTTCCGCTCCGCTCGCACATGAGCGACTCCGCAGGAATCGCTCGAAAAATTTGGAAAGAATGGCTGCCTCCAGGAACGAAGGAGACAATCGCCTCCGGCGTCCTTCCAGCCGAAGGGGGAGGAGATGACCTAGCGGGACAGATTTTTGTCCTCCTCGCCGCCGCTCACGATCTCGGGAAGGCATCCCCCGTCTTTCAATCCAAGGGATCGCCGATTACGGCCCAACTCGACGAATTAATCGTCCAAAATATTCGTGACGTTGGGCTGACTTTAAAGAGGAATCAGGAATACAACGAACGCTCGGCGTCGCATCATTCGCTTGTATCCCATCTGATTTTGGAGCGCCACGGCTTTGACGAGAGCGTCTCCGTCGTGCTTGGCGCTCATCACGGCAAACCGCCGGGCTCGGGACAGTTGAACAACATCAGCGCGTACAGCGTCAACTGCGGATTTGATGACGAACAATGGATGCGGGCGCAGGATGAGTTATTGAACTATGCGCTGGAGCTTGCTGGGTTGAGTAAGGCTGACGCCGTCGGGATCGAGCTGAGGAAAACGGCGCAGG
>JAISLO010000218.1 GCA_031290815.1 Synergistaceae bacterium
TATTATGACCCGTCACAGGCACTTGCGTTCACCTCCATGCCGAATAAACGCCCCCCCTAGAGCGATCCATTTATCAGTCACTGTCTCCGACGTTCTTGAAAGCACTTGGGCTCACCTCCCTGCGCATAGAAACGATCCTCTTGAGAGGCCCGCTGTTACCCATGTCGACGCTCACCATTACCGTCCTCGATGATGAGATATCGAACGAAACGCCGCCGAGGTTCTCCGACTGTGAGACGTAGACCTGAAAGCCGTCGAGCCTGCTGTTGTTCAGATTACTGGCGCGAGCAGGAATGTCGCCGTACGGCGTGGCCTCGATAGTCTCAAGGACCTTCAGCGCGACCTGGCGAGCGTTCTCGAATTCCTTGTCATATATCGAACTCCTGGCTATCATTATTCCAGCCATCATCCCCATCAGTACGACCGCCAGCATCATTATCGCGATCACCATCTCGACCAGCGACGATCCGCCATGTTTTTCCGAGGACACCTGCCAGTTAAGGGTTGCCGTCTTTTCTTTGATCATCATATCTCATCTCATCCTCAGGAGAACCGTCTGGTTGTCAGACTCGGTGAAGGCATATTTCTTATAGTCCGCTCCGAGCAATCCAAAGTCGCTTTCGGCAAGCAGTTTCTTTATCGATCTCTTGACTTCCGCATTCTTCTGCTCTAGTTTCCATGATCCTTGGTAACCGATGTAAACCTTGAGCGGTCTTGCCCCGCCCGAATCGACGAAGGATCTCACAACAAGGCTGCCGCCGTACTTCGTCACATCGTCTCTCAGGGCTTCGCGGTCTGCGTAGATCTCGAGGCTCCTCACCAGCGGGCTGTTGGCCGCGTAGATCCCTCCTCCCGGCAGGCCAAGCATTTCGTTTTTGTCGGCATAGTATGCCAGCCACGAAGACCTCACCGATTGGAGCGAGCGCACAAGCTGACGCGCCTCCGTCTGAGCGTCGATGACCTCTCCCGACGACAAACTCAACATGACGACGCCGGACAGAATGGCCAATATTACGATGACGAGCAGGAGCTCGACCAGCGAAAACCCCTTCTTTCTCGCCCAAACGCTCATATCGATCAGCCTCCGTTTCCTTTACTTAAAATCGCTTGCGCGTTGTGATATTCACGCGCCCCGCATGAGACCTTAACCGATTGCTTAATACTCATAGCCATCATTCTATAACACTAAAGGCCTTAATGCAATGAGCCCAAAGTCCCGCTTTTGATTGTGAAGACTTCCTAAATTCAGCCGCTAGATATTTTCCTCCCTTATGAAGAAGCGCAATATTTCATCCATCTGATCGAAATCGATCAGGAACGAGTCGTGCCCATTGTCGCTCTCGATCTCCTCGTAGAGGGAACGCGCCCCCGCCTTGCCCGCATAGCGGGCCGTCTCCATGACCTGCCAGCTCGGGAAGAGTATGTCGCTGGAGATTCCCACGGCCAAAAGTCCCTTGCCTTTGAGCAGGGAAAAGGCTTCCTCCAGGCTTCCCCGTCCGGCCGCGACATCGTGAAGGTCCATTGCCCTCGTGGTATACAGGTAGCAGTTGGCGTCAAACCTGGAGACGAGTTCGTGCCCGTGATGTTCGAGGTAGGTCTCCACCTTGAACTTGGCGCCCCATTCGTGAGACGGCAGTTCACCGTCGGACATGCCGCGCATCCACCGCCCCGCAAAGCTCTGTTCGCTGCGATACGTTATCATGGCGAGCATTCGCGCGTTTGCGAGCCCTTTGACAGGGCCGGGCCCAGGATAATAGTCCCCGCCTTTCCAATCCGGGTCGGAGAGAATACTCTGTCTCTGGACCTCGTTGTAGGCTATGGCCTGTGGATAAAGCCTGGCCGGAGCGGCAATTACGCAACAATTGTCGACCAGCTCCGGAAAACTCAGCGCGTGTTCCAGCGAGATCATCCCTCCGAACGAGCCGCCGACAACCAGCGCGATCCTCTCTATGCCGATGCTCCTCAGAGCGAGCCTCTGTGCCCTGGCCACATCCCTAGGGGTGACGACAGGGAAAGACATCCCCCACTGCCCGCCGGTATCTGGGTTCACGCTCATCGGGCTGGTGCTGCCGTAAGGGCTGCACAGGTTGTTGAAGCACATTATGCAGAGCCTGCTTGTGTCGAATGCCCTGCCGGGGCCGACCAGCGGGCCGAGCCAGCCCTCGGGCAGACCTGGGACGTCCGGCCCGGCGAGATGGTGGCTGCCGGTCAAAGCATGGCATACCAGCACCACGTTCGAACCATCCGCGTCAGGCTTGCCGTACATGGCGTATCTCTGCTCGACGAGCGGCAATACCTTGCCGGAGTCCAGCTTGAAGTTCTCAAGAACCGAGACGCCAATAATTTCCTCAAATCCAGCTTCATCGGACAAAGTCCATACCCCCAAATCGAAAACTGCCGTGCCGCAACGCGCGATTCCATGAATCCGTTTGCACAAAAAAAGCCTTCCCGTAAGTAAGAGGAAGGCGGCCCAATTTCTCCCTCTCTCATCACCCGACCGCGCTCGGTCGAAGGTTTTGGCACCACGCCAACGCTCCACAGCGTTTGCAGGTTGCCGGGCTTCACAGGGCCAGGTCCCTCAGCCTCTCTCGATAAGAGTAAACGACGCCCAAACGCAGCGTCCCATGATGCACATCACATAATGATTTTAGTGAAAAACAGTGATCGATGTCAAGATCTATATCCCTTAAATCACTTAAATCTCGGAGGTCGATCAATTTCATCATGCGCGGCGGCTATTCACAGAAAGTATTTCCTGTGATAAAATGCCAGGGTTGTTTTTGTAAACAAGCTCATGGGGGTGTGTGAAGTGTCCAAGTTTTGTGATTGTTGCGGCAGGGGGCCTGCCACTGGCAACGCAGTAAGCCACTCGAACCGTCATACGCGGAGGCGTTGGCTCATCAATTTGAGAAGCGTCAAGGTGGATATGGGCGGAGGAGAGTCGAGGCGAATGAAGATCTGCACGAAGTGTCTCCGTTCGGATAGAGTCCGCAGGGCCGTGTAGCACGGCCCACCCTTTCTCCTTCACGCAAAGCACAGGTAAACAGCCAGGACGCCATCCCCGCAGCTTGCTGTCACGGTGGATGAAGTATCTCCGCCACACGCGCTGATCTCGTTGCTGACCGTCCATGGGAAGTTCCTGTAGAGCGCTGCTCCATTGAGCGGCCATCTGACGCCTTCAATGTGAACGCCTCGGCATTCGTCCGTGAACGGAAGCAGTGATATCGCGAGAGGTTTACGGCGAAGGCTCAACTCCATCGTCTCACCGCCGCATAAGAAAAAAAGGCCCTCCATGTTGTCGATCATACAGCGGCGGTTTTTCATCGGTCCTTTGCCGTCCGTCCTGCCAGGAGAAAACGTGTTCGCCGTGCTCAGAAGATGATCAAACCTGCCGCCAAAACAACCGGAGACCATGATCGAGTTGATCGAGTCCGTTTCTCCTCGGTGCTCGTCCTCCCAGATGCCTAGCGCGAGCTGAAAGTCAGTCAGGTCCTTGTCGCTCGAGAACAGCCTCTCGGCGGCACCCAGGCTTCGCGCCCAGTCCAGATCCTCCCTCGCCGCGCTGTCCATGTCGCCTATTATGGCATGAGGATGCACCCCTGACCTCCTGCACGAGCCCACTCCGCTGTCGACGGCCCAGACGACGGGAGAGTTTCTGGCCGTGAAATCGCTGAGCCACCCGGGCTCAGGCATCCTGCCGCCGAGTACGAACAGCGTGTGGCTGAGTGCTCCGGCGTCGGGGGATATGAATATATCGAGCTCCCTCGCGGAGATGAAGGGGACCTTCACGCGATCCTCAGCTCCCTCCCCTGAGGCGTTCCAGTATTTCGTCGGCGTCCTCTTTGTCGACTAATATCTCCCTGGCATGTGCGCCATCCGCCGGCCCTATGATTCCAGCCGTCTCCATCATGTCCACTAAACGCCCCGCCCTCGGGTAGCCGATCCGAAGCCGCTTCTGAAGGCCGCTCGCCGATGCTATGCCTGAGGAGATGACGATCTTGACCGCCTCATCCAACAGCGCGTCGTCGAAACCTCCGCTCTCCTCGATGCCCGAAGGCGCGTCGCCCTGGTCGTCGAGGTCGGTATAAATCGGCTCCCCGAACATATTTACGAGGTAGTCTATCCAGCGCGATATCGATCTTTCGTCGATCCAAGGAGATTGAATGCGCAGCGGTTTTGGATTCTGCGTCGACGTGAAGAGCATGTCACCCTTGCCGAGCAATTTTTCGGCTCCGCCGCAATCCAATATCGTGCGAGAATCCATCATCGACGGCAGGGTGAAGGCGACCCGGGCCGGCACATTGGACTTGATCAGACCGGTTATCACGTTGACCGACGGCCTTTGTGTCGCGAGTATCAGGTGGATGCCCACCGCTCTGGCCATCTGAGCGAGCCTGCATATATACTCCTCTACCTCTTTCTGCGCGGTCATCATGAGATCGGCCAGCTCATCCACAACGATTACGATGTGCGGCATCCTGTCCTTGGGAATAGCCAACTCGTTGAAGGAGTCGAGATTCCTGACCTTTACCGCCGCGCAGCACGTGTACCTTCGCTCCATCTCCCTCACCGCCCAGGCAAGCACGTGGACGGCCTTTTTGGAATCGGTCACGGGAGGGGTGAGGAGGTGCGGAAGCTTCTCATACACCGCCATCTCGACCCGCTTGGGGTCGACCAGGACCATCTTTAGCTCGTCCGGCTTACGCATTGAACAGAGGCCGACTATGCATCCGTTCACGAACACGCTCTTGCCCGACCCTGTGGTGCCGGCCACAAGGAGATGGGGCATCTCCTCCAGCCCAACGACGAGAGGGTCGCCGTTTATGGTCACACCCATCGGAAGCGGCAGCGTCTTGTCCGTGAACTGAAACGCGTCCTCCTCTATCATGGATCGCAGGGTGATCCCCCTCCGCTTTGGATTCGGTATCTCTATGCCGACGTAAGGATGCCCGGGTATCGGCGCCTCGACCCTGAGGCTGGCAACGGCCAGCGCCATCGAGAGGTCGTTGGAGAGCGCCACTATTCTGTTGACCTTGACGCCGGGAAGCGGTTGTATTCTGAACTGGATGACAGTCGGGCCGAGGAGTATATCGGCAAGCTCCGCGTCAATGCCGAACTGAGAGAGGGATTCTATTATCCTCTCCCCCCAGGGGCGCGCCGTCTCCGCCGATATATCATTGTCGTAGTCGCGTTCCGCACCGTAGATCTCGGGAGGCGGAGGGAACTGTCCCGAGGAGAGATGGACGCCGTCAACCTCATACTCGACCTCGTCCACGGCGACTACGTCTACCGGCAGCGGAAGCTCGGGCATATCTTCCTCATGCCCCTCCGGTTTGCCCTCCCCTAAATCGCGGATGTCCTCGTGTTCGGCGGTTCGATCGCAGTCTGAACTACCGCCGTCCTGCGCGGAGTGTTCGTTTGTGCCTGATACGGACTCGCCGGCTGCCGTCTCGTTTAGTTTGAATGCCTCATGCCGCCGCGCCCGCCAAGAGGAAAACTTCGAGAAGAGATAAATCAGCGCGTTGCAGGCAGCGAGAAACGGCGCGTTAAATCCATAGCAGAACAGCGTCAGGGCTATGGTGAAAACCCCAGTCATCGTAGTGCCAAGGGGGCCGACATTTCTGAACAGCCATTCCGAAAGCGACGTGCCCGCCGTTCCCGGCCGCAGGAAAGGATATGGCGGCACACCTGGTTGAGTGAAGTCGAGAAGGCCCAAGATGAGCGCGGCGCAGACGTAGAGCGACGCCGTCCCGATGGTCTGAGAGAGCGGCCGCGGGATGGCCCTTCCTATGAGCAGCGATAGGAGTACATATCCAATGTACAGCAGGATTATGAGGACGCTGCCTCCGAACATGCCGATCATCCGATTCCTCGCCGTCTCGCCGATGAGCCCGGTCCAGTCCGTGAATACAGCGGCTATGAGGAACAGATCGAGCAGCAGCAGAACAGAGGCGGCCGCGAACGCGACCTTCCTGTTGGCGAATGACCCGACGCCATTAGCCAGAACACGGAAGATCCCCTTCCTGGAGGCTCTTGTCACTCCAACCGTTCCTCTGAACTTGGCTGTCTTCGCTCTGGCCTCCCCGGTCCGGATGCCCCGTTTTCCCTGCAGAGGGGCGCGTTTAGCAGGCATCTCCGGTATCGCTTCCTCCCACGGTCAGATCCCTAATCAGCAGCGTCGGCTGACCGTCGGTGACCGGCACCGACTGTCCCGATTTTCCGCAGGTCCCAGCGTCTAGGACGAGCTCGCGCCCGACGCCGATTATGTTCATCAGAGCCTCGGGGCCGTTTCCGGTAAGCGTCGCGCCCTTGACGGCGGGGCCGATCCTGCCGTTTTCGACGAGATATCCCTCAGATACGTAGAACACGAAGTTCCCTGACGTTGGGTCGACCTCCCCTCCTCCCATTTTTTTGACGAGTATCCCGCTGTCCATGTCCTCGAGCAGCTCGCCAAATTCGCTCTGGCCGGCGCTTATATACGTATTGCTCATCCTGGGCAGAGGCGGGTGCATGTAGGATTCGCGCCTGCCGTTGCCGGTTATAGGCAGGCCGCCTATCCTCGCCGAGAGGATGTCCGACATGTAGCCTTTCAGCTCCCCATTCTCGACCAGTACGTTCCTCGCCGCCGGAGTTCCTTCGTCGTCATACCCGTATGACCCGTACCTGCCTGGGATCGTCGCGTCGTCGATTATCGTGACGAGGGGGCTTGCGACGAGCTCGCCTATCCTGCCGCGATACACGGAGAAGTCCTTTTGAATGATGTCCGCCTCGAGTCCGTGACCGCAGGCCTCATGAATCATCGTGCCTCCGGCGGAACCGGCGAGCAGCACCGTCATGGCGCCGGCAGGGCATGGGACCGCGTCCAGCATCAATATGCCCCGAGAGAGCGCCCTCATGGCTATCTCGTGGGCGCTGCCGCCCCCGTCGCTGAATTCGTCCTCCGACCAGAACCCGTCGACCGGCGAGAGGCGAGAGCGGGCCTCGTATCCAGTCCTCAGCTCGCCGTCTCGTTCGAGAACGACCTGAACGGCGAAATTCGTGTATTTCCTGGAGTCGCTGACGACGGATCCGTCACCCCTGATCACCAGCACGAACTTGACGGATGTCCTGAACCCGAACGTCACCTGCCTCAAATACTTGCACTCGCCGCGCAGGCTTCTGTCGAGGTCGTGAAAGAAACTCGCGTCCAGAGTCGGGACGGGAGTGTTGAGATCGATCAGCGGTTCGCCGCCCCCAGGAGCGTGAGCCGCCGTTCTGATGCCGGAGAGATCCGACACGTCGGCTATAGCAAGACTCGCCGAATCGGCGGTGACGCCCATCGTATGAGAAAAAGCCGTGTTCTCCCCCCGAATGATCCTGACCCCTAGCCCGTCGCCCCGTGACGACGAGATCGTATCCAGCCTTTCGTCGTCGAACCGCGTCGAGTGGCTGACCCCCGACTGCATATAGAGATCGGCGTAATCGGCGCCAGATCTCGTAAACGATGCAATTGTCTCCCTTATGTCGTCCAAAACCGGAGATTTCATATCATCACATTCCTTCTGACTCTATTTTAGAAAATGCCGCAGCGAACCTCGGAATCCACGCATCTTGATATGAATCTGATCCCGCCGTCACTGTTCCCGTATCCCCAATCTCTCCATGACCAAGCCCTCGGACTCCAGCGCGTCCAGAAGAGATTCCAGCTCTCCCCTGTAGTCTCTGGAGAGGAGTACCGACACGAGCCCCCGCTCCGCGTCGTCCGTAACAAGAAACCCTATTCCGTCGTATGAGTCGATCACCCAGCTCAAGTAGCAGATGTCCTCCCTCCGGACGGCAAGCGAGCATCGGAGCTGTTCGGGCGCGCGGCGGCAGCCTCTCATGTCAGGCGGGCCCTCCGTCATACGATGTACAGCTCGCCTGAGAACGATCCGGACAGGCATTCGGAACCCATCCCAGTGACGAGATAATCATCCTCCAGCCTCATGCCGCCCCATCCATCCTTGTAAAAAGCGGGCTCCAGCGTGATTATGTCCCCTTCGGCGAGAACGGAGCTCGATGTCTCGCCCAGTGAGGGAACCTCGTGGATGGAGAGGCCGATCCCGTGTCCGATCCCGTGAACAAATGCCGCCCCAAGACCTGCGCTTACCAGGATCGTGCGAGCGGCGGCGTCTATGTCGGATGTTGCGGCGCCGGGGCTTATGAGCGCCGCGGCCTCAGCCTGCGCCCATTGTATGACGGAATAAAACGAACGGATGTCCTCCGTCGGCTCTCCTATCGAGATCATCCTGGTCAGATCGCAGACATACCCGGCCGCTCTCGCTCCGAAGTCCACCATCACGATGTCTCCCTCGGCAAATTCCCTGTCCGTGGGAATCGAGTGGGGAAGGCTGGTTCTCCTTCCGCTCGACACCATCACGGGGATGGGATTCCAAAAACCCCCTCCGCTCGCCTTCAGTTGATATTCAAGCTTTCCGGCAAATTCCCGCTCGCTGATACCGGCCGACGTTTCGGATATCACCGACTTGAAGGCATGAGAGGCAATTCTTATGGCTTCCTTGATGCACGCGACCTCCATGCTGCCCTTCCGCCTTCTGAGGTTTGAGATGAGGTATGTGATATCCGTGAACTGGGCAGACTCCCCGAGAGTATGCTCGATGATCCTGAACGCTTGAAATGGCATGCTCTTGTAACTAAAAGCTATCCTGCCTAGACCCCTGGCAAGGATATGGTTGGCCGCTGCGTTCAGCGGACTGCTCCGCTTGACCTCCGTGCATGAGACGACCGTGCACACGCAATCCTCCTTGGCCTGCGACTGATATCTGGGATCGACGAACAGGGTTGCCTCGCCGGGCGTCACGACAAGAACGCTCGACGAGCCGATGAAATTGGTCAGATAATATATATCCTCCCAGCCGAAACCTTCCTGGCATACGAGGATCAACGCGTCCGACGCGCCCTTTCCGTATTTCGCGAGCTTACCGGCACATCCGAGGAACGATTCGACAGCCTTCAGCCTGAGGGAGAAGAGGCTCTTGTTCATATCACGTCATCCCGTCCCTTCTTCTCTTCAGCAGGGGCCAGAGTTCCTCACCTGTCTCCCATATATCCGGAGGGGCGCTTGCGCCATCCGCACAACCGATGCTGCCCACCACCGCCACGGCAATCTGCGAGTCCCTGAACGCGTCCATGACATTTCCCACGTTCGCGTCCGGCACCACCGCAATCATGCTCCCGGACGCAACAAGCCGCAGAGGGTCGAATCCCAGCGATTCGGACGCCCTCCGAGTATACTCGTGCACCGGGAGGGAGTTGGTGTCGATACTGGCCGGCATGCCTGAAAGCCTGCAAATCTCGGACAACCCGCCGTAAAAACCGCCCTCCGTGGGGTCGTGCATGAAGGACGAATAATTTCTCAGAAGCCTGGACTCCGGAAGGACCGACGTCATATCGAACCATCCTTCTATCTCCCGGATCTCGTCGCGCGAAAACGCCGCTTCCAGCAGGTCGGGCCTGTCCGAGGCGAGTATCGCCATCCCCTCTATGCCGACGTGCTTCGAGACGAGTATCGCGTCGCCGCGCGAGATATCCCCGGCGCTGAACACCCTGTCGGCGGTGCCGACCAGGGCCGCGCTGATCACGGGATGCCCGTATCGGTCGTTGAACTCGGTGTGGCCGCCGACTATCGCGATGCCGTTTTCGAGACATTCCTCGTGAATCTCCCTCATTATCGATGAAACCGCGCGCTCTCCCATCTCGGGCGGCAGAATCAGGGTTACGGTCAAGTAGGCCGGTTCCCCGCCCTTCGAGGCTATGTCGTTTACGTTGACTCGGACCAGCAGTTTTCCCGCTCCCTTGGACGCGCCGACGATGGGATCCGACGCGATCACCATGAATTTGCCCGAGGGCCATTTTATGATCGCCGCATCCTCTCCGACGGCCGGGCCGACCAGAACTTCAGGCCTTGGCATTCCCTTGTTTGACAGTACGGAGCGAGCGAGGATATCCGGCGGCAGCTTGCCGGAGCATGTCACGGGCTCGCCGCCGCCGTGGTCAGTATGGCTCATCGAAGAAAATCCCCTTTTCATCTTCGCTCGCTGTAAACGCAGCCGCAGTATTTTTGTCTGTACAGCCCGAACTCCGCGCTCCTCGCGACGGATATCTTGAATCCATCACGCTTTCTCCACACCCTCTCTATCCACGTAACGCCGGCGCGGGCCGAGGCCCTCGCTCCTATGCCGTTTATCAGACCAGGGTCCTTGTGAGGGCTGATGGTCAATGTTGTGCATAGACCGTCATATCCGCGCTCGGCCGCAAACCGCGCCGCCGCGCTCAACTGCAGATCGAAGCAGACGGCGCATCCTGTCCCTCCCTCCTGAGACGCGCGCCGGTCGCGCGCCACAGCCGAGGACCACGAACCTGGATCATACGGGGTTATTTCAACTCCCGCGCCGATGATGCCGGCGAGCTTTAACACCGCGTCCCTCCTGAGCAGCCACTCCCCCAATGGATGTATGTTGCTTCCGAAAAAGAAGCCGTCGACCTCATGACCCTCTGCCGTCATCTCCGGCCACGGAACAGTGGCGTCCGGAGCGCAGCACACGTGCAGGAGAACGCGGGAATTTCGGCTGGGTGACGCGCCGGGCCCGCCCGTCGTCATCCGTCCCCCATGCCGCCTGGCATCTCGCCTTCGGGCCTTTTTTCCGGCCCCGGTTCCGTCTGTTCTTCATGTTCTCCGGGCGCGGGAGCGTCATCTTCGGTCACAGTCAGAGGCCTGGCCTTCGCGGCAAAGATGAGAAAGCCGGTGTGAGCCGTCATCATATCGTCCGGCCTGATCCTGTCTGGCTCGGTTTTGAAGTACCTGAGCAGCAGTTCCAGGACCTGCGCGTCGACGAAATGGTGTTCCCTCAGGGCGATCAGAGTTTTCTCCACCTGGTTGAAGGTCGGCACCAAAACGCCAAGGCGGTGTCCCCCCGCGAGGGCGTTGCTCGCCGCCCCTATGAAATCCCACGGATTCCGCACATCGAGGAACACGGCTTCCGCGTTTCGTTCGTCGAAGCCCTCCCGGATGTCCCGGACCTTGAACTCGATTCTGTGGCGGACTCCCCAGCGTTCCGCGTTGCTCTCAGCGAGTTTGGAGAACTCCTCTCTCCTGTCGTATGTGACCACCCTGCCGGTATCCCCGACGAAGTGAGCGAAGACACAGGTCAGCCCTCCCGATCCCGTGCCGCACTCGACGACCAGCGCGCCCGGCCCGAAGTTGAGGTGCTGAATAATAAAACCGCTGTCCTTTGGGAAAACCACCTGCGTCTGCCGTTTTATCCTTCTCGCGTACTCGCCGACGGACGGGCGGAGGATGAAAAAAGGTTCCCCCTTGTTGGTTCTTATCACGTCCCCATACTCCATGCCAATAATGTCGTCGTGCCTTATCTGCCCTAGGTGACTTCCCTGCGTCGATCCTGGACTCAGCCGCACGAGAAACGAGTCGCCCTTTGCAGGAGACCACAGAAATACCAAGCCGCCCGCGGAGAGCACTAGAACACGCGCCCCATCGCCGGTTCGGCGGAAAAATTCATCAACCCCGCAAGAAATTTGTCTTCGCTCAACTCTACCTCTCCCCGAGAGGGCTTAGCGCCCCGGCTCTTTGTCAACCTGATTATTCTACCACAATATATTTTATGAGAATCGGGTTGTCTCAGACAACAAACCCGAGGCGGCGAGCCTGCGGCTCACTCAACGAATCGGATCGCTAAGTATCTGCTATACTCGCGAGCGGATAGATTTACCAACACTCATTCGCATGTCCGGAAGACTACCGCGTCTGTCTTCGCCGGCCTCTGCAGGATTAAACACACGCACAATTGAACCAATGGTACGCGACGTGCCGTGTAGTATGGGTTGTGTGGTCGGTAGGGGCGAATAATTATTCGCCCCTACACCCACATTCGCCCCATTATTCAATCCTTCCTACGGAAATAGATTCGCCTCTATTTCCATCGTTCGTTGTGATCGAAGATCATGACCAGTTACCATGCGATTAGGCTGCTTTGTGCAAGGAGTTTTCGCTTTCTGGCAAATATATCCGCTCGCGAGTATAATACTTAAAATATATAACGCTTGCCCCAGATTACCATTGAAAAGCGCGAGGGAATTAAAATCCTCCCCTCGCGCGCTTGCAATATCGTAATATCGGTTCTTATCTTTCCCGGATTACGCTCCCCTGCGGCGGATCATAGCGCAGATCACTCCTGCTGCGGCGAGGCCAAACGCGCCTGTGCTGCAACCGCCGCCGGAGCCTGAATCGGTCTTGTCGTCATTGTCGTTGTTGTTGGGGGGCGTTTTTTCACGCTTTAGCGCGGAGGCGATCTGCGCCACAGCGCGGCCGTCCTCATTGCCGTCGTAGATGGTCAGTATGCCGGCCTCGGTGAGCACCACATTGCCGAAGGCCTTGGCGGCCCCTCTGGCCGCCCCTGGGGCATTGCTGTCAACCACATCTCCGTCGACTATGACTACAGGGAAGTCGATCTTTGCCTCAGCATTGTCGAATGTGACCACATCAGGGAATTCGGTCACCAGATCGACTGCATCGCCCTCGTCGGGGCGTATGATAACCTCGTAACTCTCCTTGAATGTGTCGATGCTGTCCGGCGTCGGAAGCGTCTCTCCGCCTAAGGACGCCGCGTTGACCGGGAGGGATATCGAGGACGCGAGAAGCAGCGCGTTGCCCTTCTCAGCAAGGTCAGCGCTGACGGACACGGCGGCCGAAGCGCGGTTTTGGAGGTCAACATCCTCACTGAGGGCCGAGGAGTTGGTCGTTACGCTGTCGGATTTGAGGTTCTCAACCTTTTCGCTCGATATGCTCAGTTCCTTCTGCAGGCTGTCCTTCGCCTTTGTCTCGTCTGCTTCCAGAATACTGCCCAATATGGCGGGCTGTTCGTCGCCGGCCGGGTTCACATAGTAATTCCACTCGTAGAAGACATGCGCGTTGTTTTCCGGGCTGATCCCGCTGTCATATTTGAATCGCAGCTGGAAGAAGTGAATGTCCTCGATCGGCCTTATCACTTCCCCATCGTAAGACCATCTTATACCCTCCGATGGGAACTTATAGCTCATCTTGAGCTCTTCTCCCTCGTCGAAGTATTTGGTGAATTTCGTTGCGTAATCGTCGTGTTCATACCTGTCCTCCTCGCCGATAAAGGCTATTTCATACTTATCAACGCGCCAGACGTCATTTACGGCGCTCTTTTTGAGCGTCACGGAAGGGTTGGAGGCGTCTACGAAGCGGAGTTCGAACCCGTCGACCTTGCCCTCGGCGTTCTTTGTCAGCTCCACATAGGGCGCACACTTCAACTGTTCCGCAGTCGTGCGCACCTTTGGGAACGGGCCCGACATATTGATGGTATCGCTCTCATCATTGCTATAGACGAAACGCTGTCCGCTGAAGGTCGTCTCGTTAGGAAAAAACACCTCCAATTTTTTGCCGTCAACTTCTTCGACTGTACTTCCACTACCGTATGGAGCAAACTCGTCTGCTATATAAAAGGTGTTTCCAACATGAGTGCCTGAGTATGTTATTTCACCCTTTGCCTCCTCCTCGACATAATAGTATTTCAATGTCAGGTTTTCCGGGAGGTCTGGGAGGGTTATCTTTCCGTTGGCCAGGGAATTGTTCACAGGATCATAGATATTTACGTTGAGGCCGGCGTCTAAACCCCTTGGCGTTTTACCTTCGGAAGATGAGAGGATGGTCTTGCCTTCGTTGTCCATATAGGCAAACGTGGTATGCCCTAAGTTTACATAATTGCTACTATCAAAAACGTCCAAGTTGTCTGCTGGGGCGTCTGGGAGGACAGGGCCTGGTTTCGGTTCGCCGTCGTCGGTATCTGGCAACGCGGGAGTCGGGCCGCCGTCGTCGGTATCTGGCAATGCTGGCGTCGGTTCGCCGTCGTCGAGATCCGGCAATGCTGGCGTTGGATCACCGTCGTCGAGATCGGGCAATGCGGGCGTCGGATCGCCGTCGTCGGTATCTGGCAATGCGGGCACCAGAGTGCTGTCGTCGGGACCTGGCAATGCGGGCTCCTCGCCAAACGCAGCTGCGGAGAGGAGCAGGGCTGTGATCAGAACCGTGAGGAACAGTAACATTGACTTTCTGTTTTTCATCATAACAATCCTCCAATTTTGATGTGTTTTACGACTCGCTAAATATTAGATTAACAGCCCGCCCTTGTCAATCACCCAACGGCCCAACGAGCAACTAAACCACCTATCCCAGATAAACTGGAAAAGCAACTTTCAAATTTTCGTGCCAAATTTGGCATGAAAATTTTTCCTAAGTATCTATTAGGTGATCAATATCAATTTTTGCGATTACGCACATTTAACATGTCCGAATAATTGGGAGGTGTCATGTTTTAGCGATCGAAAGGAATTGGGGTGAACGAGGGGAATCGAACCCCCGACCTCTGGATCCACAATCCAGCGCTCTAACCAACTGAGCTACGCTCACCACTCTCAAATTGGCGCCCCCGACAGGACTCGAACCTGTGACCTACTGCTTAGAAGGCAGTTGCTCTATCCATTGAGCTACAGGGGCAACTTTGTTGCGGTGCACGGCGAATAAAAAAATTGGAGCGGGAAACGGGATTCG